>JBBIJG010000147.1:0-6644 GCA_037446095.1 Caldilineae bacterium | reverse complement strand
CTGGTTAGCTGAAGCCCACACCGCTCTGGCTGTGCACGCTATTCCAATATGAGCGTCGCTTTTTTGTGCAAGAAATGAGCGAACGATCAGTTATGATGCTCACTTTGCTCGTGTCAGTGCTGTGACAGCTCGTAAACGGATACGGGGTGGCGTTCATGCCTCCCTCTCATCCGGCAGACAAAAAGCCTCGCCTCCGGAAGAGGAGGCGAGGCTTGCTGTTGTTACCGGAGGGATGAGGGCACGCCCTATGCCCCCAATGTTCTTATGATCCCATCCCATATGGTTTCTAATTTCTCCACCCGCTCTTGTAAGGCCCGCATCTCCTGAGCGAGGGCTTCTATGTCTGCGGGTCTGGCCAGAGCGGCAATACGGTCAATGATGGGCCCCAACGTTTCGAAGGTCCCCCAGTCGCCGGTGGCCCCCACGGCAAAGATGCAACAGCCCATGACATAGTCGTCCTCGCAGAGTCGGTCATTGTACCACTTCAGGGACTGCCAGTATTGCTCCTCGCTCAGTTCGGTCCGCCAGCCGACATCGCCACGGCCAGGGTACACAGCCTGGGACAGGCCGCATTCGGTGATAATAGCGATGTGCTTGTCGCCATACTCTTTGCGCACTTCTCTCATGAAACGACGGTATTTGAGGCAAAGCCACATGCCTTCGTTGCCGTCCCTCAAACCCTGCTCATGGAGCCGCCACATGGTAGGCCAATCATACTCATGAAAGCCCAGGTATTTGTGAGTTTCCAGGGTGCGAGGAAAGTACTCCACAAAGTCACGATCACTCAAGTTCCCCGTAGCAAAGTTCATGGCCACGGCTTCCAGCTCTGGGTAGCGCTCTTTCAATCGCTGGGCAAAGGCCACCTGAAAGCGATCATACTTTCTGTACAGGTCTTTGGAGTGGCTGGTGATGATCCGCTCGTTGAAAGACTCCCAGGCGTTGTAGAGTCCCAACTGATTGACCCGCTCAGCCAGAATGCGGTCGGCGAACTCACGGCCACGTCTCTCTGGGTCCGATTCGAACTCTTGATACGGATCGTAGAGCCGGCCGATAATAAAGGCTGAAGGGTGGATTTCCCGCACTTGCCTCCAGAAATCAACGTCGTGATGAAGGGTCTTGATCACCGGTGGTTTCACTTTCTTAATCGCATTCAGCACCTCCGGACTGACCATGTTGATATGGAATCCGAGCTTGTTCATGGGGCCTCTCCTTTCTGTAGTGTCTGCACGTAAGCAGTTCGCCAGGGGTGGGATAAGGTACCATCTCGAACCCCCGGTTGGGGGTAAGGACACGGCACAGCCTTGTGCCTGCTTTCCGCCCGGACGTTCCACGTCTAGGCGAAACCAGGCTAACGACACTCTACGGGGAGGCTGCCTATCCCTTAAGCTCCGGCTTTGCTAACCTCTGCCAGGAGCATGTCCTTCCACTTCTGCCCGCTGTCCCATTGCTGCCCCGGTGACTGGGTTGCCACAAACTCCTTCTGCCCCCTGATGCTTTCTATCGGCAGAGCCAGCTCTTGCATCAGGAAAGCCAAAAGCTTGCCCCCACTGCTCAACTGGGCCGGGGTAGGAATCTCATCGGTGAAATTGCCGGCGAAACAGATACACACCCCGAGTGGGTTTTGTTGGGTGTTGGGGCCAGCAAAGTAGCACACCGTCTCCAGGCGGTTGGTCTGGTAGATCTTCCCATCGGCGGTGATGTAGAAGTGGTAGCCGATGCCCGGCCATTGCTTTTTCTCCACCAAGAAGTCGGCGATTTTCTCCGGGGGAAAGTCACCTGGCAGAACGCTGTGCTGGATGACCAGGTATTGGATTTGGTCGAGGGTGCGCTGGTCGAAGCGCTTGACCGGGTGGCGGCGCAGGCGAGCGGTGACGTCCTCCATAGGTGGTGGAGGGATGGCTGGTGGGGTGACAGGGAGAGTGACCACCGGTGGGGTAACAGGGGGTGCGGGCACAGGGGTCGTCGTGGTGGACACCGCCAACTGCTGACGCAGTTCGTCAACCTGTCTCTGCAATTGGGTGAGCACCGTCCAGGATTCTGTCGCCTGCTGAGCTAACCGCTGGACCTCCTGACGCCATTGCTCGACCGTGGCTTGAGAGGCAGCCCACTGCTGGCGTAGCTTCTGGACTTCCTGCTCCAGCATGGCTACCTTTTGCTCCAACGTCAACTCGGCAACCACCACCACTCCGGCAGCCTCCGCATCCAAGCGCGCTTGTTCCAGAAAGGCGTTGAAAGCTGGTTTTTTACTCTTGTTTGATCGGCATAGTCCGTACTCATTGCCCGGGAAATCTTGAGCACAGAAGTAGATAGCCAGAGCCACACGAGGATCTCCCCGCAGGTACTCGAAGCCCGCCTTAAGGCTTTGGGCCTGGAATCCCTCGCCGGAAGCCGACGACCAGCCGAATTCGGAGACATAGATTTTCTTTTCAGCTATATCCTGCTGTTGGACGACCCTGGCGATGGCGTCGAGGTATTTCCTGTGGGTCCGCTGGATGTCGGCGGGGGTATGGCCTGCGCTTTGGCGCACATAGAGGTGATAGCCCACTCCATCCAGAGGGTAACTTCCACAGGCAGCCCTCACATTTTCCCAGCCATGTTGCTCCTTGCCGGCCTGGTAGGTCTCATTGAGGTACCGGGTGGCCATGCTGGTTTCATCCTCGGCTCCTCCCAGGTCATGGGCCAGAAGCGGACCCGAAACCAGGGTCACATCCGTGAAGCCTCGCTCCAGCTTAACGGCGCGGTATATCCGCTCCAGCATCTTGGCAAACCAATAGGGATGAACCCAGGCCCTGTTGCCGCCATGCCAATCGTTGGGTTCGTTGAAGGATTCAAAGATTTTGACCCGGTCTCTGAAATGCTCGACGACGGTGACGAAATTTCTCACGTAGCGGTCAATCCAGGCATTGGCCGCTGCATTTTCTCCTCCCTCTCTGAAGTGGTCTCCCGGTGGCTCGCGCACTGCCTCATGGCCGATGAGGCCGTAGATCTCGATCCGCCGTCCTTTCAGACCGTTGACAATGGTATCATACACCTGCAGCCAACCGCCTTCGGCAGGGGAAGACCATTGGTCCAGGATAAAGTTTAGCCTGACGTACCCCGTACTTGTGCTGGCCATGAAATCGGGCGGATAAACCCTCCACGAAGGAACTCCCCCCTCGACCGGCCGGTTACCGTCGAGTCCTACTTTTCTCATGATGTGTTCTCTCCTTTGGTCTGGGAATGGGCGCAGCGCGCTTTCTAACTCTGGGCTTTTTTGACCTCTGCCAGGAGCATGTCCTTCCACTTCTGCCCGCTGTCCCATTGCTGCCCCGGTGACTGGGTTGCCACAAACTCCTTCTGCCCCCTGATGCTTTCTATCGGCAGAGCCAGCTCTTGCATCAGGAAAGCCAAAAGCTTGCCCCCACTGCTCAACTGGGCCGGGGTAGGAATCTCATCGGTGAAATTGCCGGCGAAACAGATACACACCCCGAGTGGGTTTTGTTGGGTGTTGGGGCCAGCAAAGTAGCACACCGTCTCCAGGCGGTTGGTCTGGTAGATCTTCCCATCGGCGGTGATGTAGAAGTGGTAGCCGATGCCCGGCCATTGCTTTTTCTCCACCAAGAAGTCGGCGATTTTCTCCGGGGGAAAGTCACCTGGCAGAACGCTGTGCTGGATGACCAGGTATTGGATTTGGTCGAGGGTGCGCTGGTCGAAGCGCTTGACCGGGTGGCGGCGCAGGCGAGCGGTGACGTCCTCCATAGGTGGTGGAGGGATGGCTGGTGGGGTGACAGGGAGAGTGACCACCGGTGGAGTGACAGGGGGTGTGGGCACAGGGGTAGTTGTGGTAGCTACCGCCAACTGCTGACGCAGGATGTCCACCTGTCTCCGCAGGTGGGTTATCGTCTCTTGAGAGAAAGCCAACTGTCGGCGCAGTTCCTGGACCTCCCGTTGCAACTGGATTATCGTCATCTGGGGGGCCATAACCTGTTGGCGCAACCAAGTTATTAGCCAGGTCACTGCAGACACCAGAGGAGGGCGTTCCATGGCTCCGACAAACCGTACGACCGGCCAGAATTCGCCACTCTCCTTACGCCAGGTAAATCCCTGGTTCCCCCAGGTGGGGTCAGGGGAAGACATGATGAAGGAGGCAGCCGAATTGATATAGGGGTAGTTGAACAGCTCCCGATAATATTCTACATACTCCTGGGCGATTTTCGCCGGTTCGACGGGATAGCCGGATTGTCCATTGGAATTGCCGAATTCGGTGATCTCGATGATCTTATCGGGGAACCTGGCGTGATAGGCTTTGAAGCGCAACCCCCAGAAGTCGGTCAGATGGTTGCGTTCGGTGAGGGTGGGATTTTGCCAGTAGCAATGAACCCCAAGCCAGTCGGCCCTCTCCACGGCCTCGCGGCAAAGCTCGATCCAGTCCAGGTCCAGGCCGGGTTCAGGGCCATGGGGGATAGCCAGGCCAGGGAAGCCCAGGCTGGCCCAGGGGCAGGCTGCTTTCAGCAGGTCATAAGTTTCCAGAAACCACCTGGAGAAAGCGCGAGCCTGGTCCGCCTCCGGTCCCCATCCGCCCAGGCCGCCGATATGATTGGGTTCGTTGAGGATCTCGAACTTGACGACGTAAGGGCACTCGTCATGAAGCCCGTTCAGGATAGGGGCAAACCGGTTGGCAAAGACCTGAGGAGTAGGATGCTGACCATCTCTCACTTCGGGGTCGAACAGGCGGACGACGAAATCCATGTCGGGGTTGATCTCTCTCAGACGCCGGTAGACTCCGATCGCATTCCTCAAGACCTCCGGCCGGGCCGCCTGGTCTGAGATCATCATCTTGACGTGCTCGATCCTAGCCTCCCGGATAAGCTGATAGTCGCTCTCTTCGAATTGACAACGCCAGTAATCGTTGCGGCCGTGAACCCCTACCCTGGTTGAACGAGTCGCCATGGGCAGCCTCCCTTGAAAATGTGGGACAAACTTAAGTTTGTCCTACGTCGCGAACGTTGGTGGACTGCAGTTCATGGGGAGTTCCTTCCGGATCCCTCCTTCGGCGGTCTGTAGCGGTCCTTAAAGGTCTGGACGCCCGGCTGGTTCTTTGTATATCTTATTATACATTAAAAAAGGATACTTGTCCATTTGGACTTGGAACAATTGGGGTCCTTCCCAAACTGGGAGAGCCCATTCGCTAGCGAGTCACGTACCAGTCGGCCAGATTCCAATGCAGGCCGGCAAAGGAACTGGGAGCCACCCCTCCAACCCGCTCATGGGCCGCCACCAGGTTGTAAGGTGCAAAGAGGAAAGTGTAGGGCTGGTCTTCGGCCAGGAGAGTCGCTATCTCGCCGTAGATGGTAGCTCGTCTGGTTTCTTCGCATCCGGGAGTGCTCAGGCCTTGCAGCAACAGCTCATCCACCCTGGGATTGTGGTAAGAGACAAAGTTAAAGCCCGACCCCAGGGTGTTTTCGCTGGAGTGCCACAACTCCCATTCATCGGGGTCAGGGCCCAGGGGCCAACTGAAGACCACGGTGTCAAATTCATGGGTGAAGGTATCTTCCAGAAAGTTGCCCCATTCCATTAGCTCCACCTCAGCCGCCACCCCGATCGCCCGATAGTACTGTTGGGTCAGGAGGGCAATGGCCTCACGGACGGGATTCCCGCCGTTGGTAGCTAGACGCAATTGCAGTAGCTCCCCATTGCGGTCACGGATGCCGTCGCCATCGCTATCCACCCAACCTGCTTCCGTCAGGAGTTGGGCCGCCTGGCCGGGGTCAAAGGGCCTGCTCTTTAGATTCCGGGGGTAAGCCCAGTGTGTGGGGAGCAGACCGGTGTCCAGAAGCTGCCCCTGGCCCTTCAGAATCCGATCCAGAAGGCCCTGGCGGTCAACGGCCTGATCTAGGGCCCGGCGTATACGGACGTCTCCCAGGATCGGGTGGTCCGTGTTGTAACCGATGAAGTAATACTCGTTGGCCAGAGAGCGATAGATTTGAAAACGGCCCGCTGCTTCCACGGAGGCCCAATCGTCTAACGACAGAGGGATCACATCGAGCTGGCCGGCCTGAAGGCCGGCCAACAGTTCTTCTCTGCCGGCTACTACCTTGTACGTCCAGGCATCGAGGTGGGGCTCTTGCCCCCAATAGCGGGGGTTCTTGAGCAGAGTGATGTGGTCGCCCGCGATCCACTCTCCGAACATGAAGGGGCCGGTGCCAACGGGTCGGGTATTGAAGGAATCGTCCGGGATGTGGCGGGGGACGATGGGGATGGAGCCCAGGTCATAGAGGACGGAGCAATCTGCGTCGGCAAGGGTGACGACAAAGGTGGTCTCGTTAACAGCCTGGAACGTTTCGATCAAGGGTATGCGACGGGTGATATGGGAGGCGCGGAAGGTGAATTCCACATCGGCGGTGCTGAAAGGCTGGCCATCGTGCCACAGGATGTCGTCCCGCAGGGTGAAGGTGATGGTCAGGCCGTCGGCTGAGACCTGCCAGGAGGAAGCTAAGCCGGGGCGGAGGGAGCCCGTTTGCGGGTCCACAGCCAGCAGGCGGTCAAAAAGGGGTGCTAGGACAGCTTGCGAGACGGGGTCATCGGCCAGCAAGGGGTTAAGGGTGGCCACATCGGTCAGCCCCCCTTCGACCACTGTGCCTCCTTGCAGGGGTTGAGGGAATGGC
>JBBIJG010000146.1:0-6645 GCA_037446095.1 Caldilineae bacterium | reverse complement strand
GCATCGCCCTTCGTTCTTTTAGCCCGACGATTTATCGTCGGGCGGGGCCGAGCGGAGAGACGCACGGCCATTGCCGAATGCTCTCGTAGCTATCTCTGCATCGTCGGCAATGGTCTGAGCGGTCAAGGCGGCCTGGTAATCCTGGATGCGTTGGCGCAGGGCTGGGTCGTAACAGGCCAGCACTTTGGCAGCCAACAGAGCCGCCCCCTCGGGCTCCAGCACCAGCGCCGGAGCCACCCCCGAGGGCATACGTAGCGAGGAGAAAACGTCCACCCCGGCGAACCGCTCAGAGTAGGGCGGGCAGGCAATGACCGGGGCTGCAACGTTAGCATCCACCAGCCCGCTGAGGGCGTTGCTGCGTCCGGCCACCGTGATGTAGACTTTGGGGCGCGGATCGGCCTCATACTGGGCGAGCAAGTCCAGCAGGTGGCGAACGCTTTTGTGAGCTGAAGCCACCCGGCACTCCCAGGGGATGCCGAAACGATCAAGGGCCAGGCTTATCTTTTCTACGAAGGGCAGGTCCGCCTTGGAGCCCATCAGAATAACTATGAGCACGTTGACTTCTCTATCTTGACGGTGTAAGGTTCGACCTCTCCCCTACCTCCTGGCCCCTTCCCCTCTCCTATGGAGAAGAGGGGTGGGGGATAGGGTGAGGTTCATATCCTCAGGCTGGCAGCGATGCGCGGCGGTGCAGGATAGGGAGCTGGCTGGAAACTTTCACCCGTCAGCCGCTCGTAGCAGGCGATGTAAAGCTGGCTGAGTCTGGCCACAACCAGCAGGTGGTTGTCCGTAATGTGACGGGTGCGCTCGAACCAGAAGGCGCTCAGTTGATTTAGCACCTGACCCTTGTAAGGTACCAGTCCCAGCACCCGATCAAAAGCCGAGAGGCGGTCGGTAGTGACCAGTACCCGACGCCCTTCGGGCAGGATGTAATAATCGCGCACCTTGCCGCTGTGTTTGGGGCCCAGAGCGGGCAGGTCAATCCCATTCAATGCTTGAGGGATAACAGCCTGGATAGAGTGCAGATCGAGCATGGCCTTAGGTCGAGAAACTCACTCCTTTTTGGGTTTTTCCACCGTGACAGCGATGGTTAGAAAGCCCCGGTTATCGCTCAGGATGTCGTCGTTGATGCGTAGGTAAAGGGTGCCGTTGGAGACGGCGGTGGATGTGTAGCGTCGGCCCACGTAAAACAGTTCCCCCTTCTCACCGATACGCCCAATGAGGCACCCGCCGCGGGGGCCACCCGGCAGTGGGTAAGAATCCGGCGCCCAGTACTTTCTGTGTCCCTCAGGGCCATTGTAGCCACCAACGGGGGTGTACAGCCATTCTCCTTCTGCTTGGATGGTGAAACGGTCCCCGCTATGCAAGATCACCCCCACGCTCTGCCAGTCACGGTAGGCGTAGACCCGTTTTGTCGCCAGGCTTGCCTGGGAGATGGTGCCTCGTGCGCCGGAGCGTATCATCCCGGTAAAGACACACAAAGCCAGCAGGGGCAGCAGGATCAGCAGAATCACGCGTCTCATGGGGTGGTCTCCCGCAGGTCAATGATCGGTGTGGTCTCACCGCTGATGACCCATTTGCTGTTCTCTTTTAGCTCCTGGGCAATCAGATATTCGATATACTTCTGGCCGATGTCGCCGTGCTTCTCCAGCTCGGCCAGGATCTCGCGGATGGCAGCCTGTTGCGCTTCAGCTTTCTTCGAAATCTGATAGGCTTCTGCTTCCGCTCGCTTCTGGGCAGCGTAGAACTCGGCGTCGGCCAAAGTCTTGGTCTTCGCTGCCTCGGCCTGAGCCTGCTCTTGGCGTTGCACGGCGACCATGCGGTCTTTAATCGCCTGCACGACTTCATCCGGCGGCGAAGCGCTCTGGATCTGGACGGTGACAAACCGCACGCCGTACTGCTCCTCTTTCGCCCTGAGGGCCTGCATGATCTCCTGGTTCATCTCGGCGCGGTTATGCATCACTTCGGTCATGGTCTTAGTGTTGACCACATCCCGCAGCTTACCCTGCACGAACTCGAAGACGATTCGCTCTGGGTCGCTCACCTCTAAAGCATAGCGAGGGGCATCGGTGACAACATAAGTGTACTGGAGGGAGACAACCATGGTCACATCGTCGGAAGTCATGGCCGGAATGTGTTCGATGTAACCCAGCCGTTCGTTGACCTGGACGATGAGGACCGTGTCCACGAGAGGGATCTGCACATGCCAACCGGGTTGGTCCTCGCCGATGAAACGCCCACCGCGCAGGTGGAGACCCCGTTCGTAAGCGTGGATCTTATAGATGGCCATACGGCCCACGACCAGGAGGATAAGCCCCACGATGAAGGCCGCGATCACGATGACGGCTGCCTTAAAGAGCCGGTCTAGGATCTGGCCGGGCTTGCCTCCTTTTGTTCCGCTGCTTTGACTGGTGTTTTCCATTGGGTTTACCTCCTGAAGTAGAATTGATCCGTCGGGCTTGGCCTGGGGAGATTGAGGGTATCCCCCCTGGTATCCCAGGCGTTCAACTACCCCTCAACCTTGAGCATCTCGACCACCCCCGCTTCGGCGTCCATGAAAAGCAGCCGGTTACGCAGGGGTTCACCTGTGCCCAGCAGGATTTTGATCACTTCCTGGATTTGCCAGGCCGCGACCATCATCGGTGTGGCGGTCGGGTTGCCCAACTGGGTTTCAATCCCTCGCGCCGGGACATCCCCTCGGCCATAAAGGGCGTAGAGCCCCTTATCTGCGGGAAAAACAGTCATCACCTGTCCAATGTAACCCCCGATGGCGCCGTGGACGACAGGGATACCCAGGCTTTGCGCTACTTTCTGCAGGACGAGGCGAGCCGGCAGTGTATCCAGCGCATCTACCGCCACATCGGCCCTGGCCAACATCTCCCTCAGGCTGTCCTCGTCAGCCATCACCGGGTGAACGGTCACCTCCGTAGCCGAGTTGACCCTGGCTACCCGCTCCCGGGCCGCTTCCGTCTTGAGCTGACCCAGATTGACCTCAGTACACAGGGCTTGACGGTTGAGGTTGTTCTCTTCAAAGGTGTCGCCGTCAATGATAATCAGGTGCCCTACGCCCATCCGGGCCAGCCCTTCGATGATCCAGCCCCCCAGACCCCCACAGCCCACGATGGCGACTACCGACTCCAGCAGTTTGACCTGTCCCTCCCACCCGATGGTACCCTGGTTGCGCTCGTAACGGGCAGGCAAAATACGGGCCTTCAGGGCCTGAATTTCGACCTCGCGCCTCGAAAGGCCCCATTCTCGGGCCAGTTGCTGCACTGCGGAGAGCGGAAGGAGTTGTTTTTCTTCCCGGTCGGGGGTGACAACCGAAATAGCCAGTTGCTGCATCTTTGCCACCAGATCCGTCATGGAGTCCTCCCCTGCTATCAGCAGCTTTTGCTTGTTAAAGTGTAGCATACTTTCTCCAATCTGGCAAGAGTCGGTTGTGGTGTTGGTCAACCAGTTTGGGGAATAGCATCCTGTGTGGTATAATATTTTTTAACCTTATTTTGTTACCACGCCAATGGGTAGATTCCTTTTCCTCGTGTTGATTTCTATAGCTGGCCTGCTGCTCTCTGGATGCGGCCGTTTAATCACCCGGCCCACACCCACGATAGCAGCTGCCGTTCCGGAGACGCCCACGGTGATGCCCCAGGCAACCTCGACGCCAGAGCTCTGGACCCCAGCCCCGACAGCTACTCCCACCCCGACACCTACGCCCATCATCTACGTCGTGCAGGCGGGTGATAATCTGCTGGGCATTGCTAGACAATACGGGGTGACGGTGGAAGCTCTCCAGGAGGCCAATGCCATCACCGACCCCCGCCTGCTCCAGATTGGGCAGGAGTTGGTCATACCGCGCGAGGAAGAGCTGACCGCCCAGTCCACACCTACGCCCACCCCTCTCCCCTTTCAGATTGCCAACGTAGGCTTCTACGAGACTCCAGTGGGTGGCCTGTGGTGCCTGGGTGAGGTGCTCAATTACACGGGCACCGACATGGAACAGGTCCAGGTGGCCGTCTTCCTGTGTGATGCCGAAGGCCAGATCGTGGCCACCGGCTCCACTTTCACCGAATTCAATATCATTCCTGACGGAAGCAAAATGCCCTTTGCCCTTCTTTTCACCGACCCTCCATCCGGGTTCAGCCATCATCAGGTCGTGGCCCTGAGCGGAGTGAGTGTGGTCCACCAGGGAAGCCATTACCGGGACTTGGCTATCGAGTCGGATCAAGGCGAAGCCAGCGGCCCGCAGGTCTATGTGGTCACAGGCCAGGTGAGGAACACCGGCCAATACGAGGTGGGGCAGGTCCGGATCGTGGTCACCGGCTACGATGCCGAAGGGCGAGTGGTGGGCATTCGACGGGGGAGCCCTGAGAAGCAGACCCTCCAGGTGGGCGAAGTATCCCCCTTCAGAGTGAGCCTCTCTTCTCTGGGAGGCCAGGTGGTCACTCATACCGTGTTGGTGCAAGGACAGCGGATAGAATAATGGGGGTGAGGAAGATGTCCGACCCGATGAAAGTCCAGCCCTTTGAAAGGCTTCTCAACTGGATTTTGAAAGAACTTGAGGGCCATCAGTCCATCTTTGGGATCCACCGCTCTCTCTTCTACATCCCTAAAAAGGACAGCCTCTATGCCATTCCGGACCTCTTCGGGCATTACCTGGCCACCCCCATCGGACCGGGGGCGGGTCCCCACACCCAGTTGGCCCCAAACATCGTCTGTGCCTGGCTCTCCGGCGGCCGATTCATAGAATTGAAAACCGTCCAGATCATGGACGAACTGGAAATCCCCAGACCTTGTATTGACATGGAGGACGAGGGTTATAACGTCGAGTGGTCCCAGGAGCTCAAGCTGGAGCAGTCAGCCGGCGAATACGTCAAAGCCTGGGTCCTGATTCACATCCTCCGACGGCTTCTCGGTTTTGAAGACCTTCCTCTGGGCACCGTTTTCAACATGAGCGTCGGCTACAACCTGGAGGTCCACCCATGACCCGTTTCATGGACCGGCTACAGGATGCCTCCGAGGAAATCGCCGCCATCCAGGCCTTTTTGAAAGCGCAGTTCCCTCAGTTCGGGGACATCGAAATTCCAACCCGGATCACCGACAGCGTCACCCTTTCCACCATGCATGGCTGTCCTCCGGACGAAATCGAACGCATCGCCAGGTACCTGTTGGTAGAAAGAGGGCTGCACACCCTGGTCAAGCTGAACCCCACCCTGCTGGGTCGAGAAGCGGTGCTGCGCATCCTCCACGACCACCTTGGTTTCCAGGAGATCCCTATTCCCGAGGCGGTTTTTGAACACGACCTCCAATACGCTCAGGCGGTGGAATTGATCAAGACCCTGAAGCAAGTGGCGGCTGAACAGGGCCTGACCTTCGGCCTCAAGTTGAGCAACACCTTGGCCGTGGCCAATCACAAGGGCCGTCTTCCGGGCAATGAAATGTACCTGTCAGGACGGGCCCTCTATCCTCTCACCATTCATCTTTTCCACAAGCTCTCTCAGGAGTTCGATGGCGATTTGAACGTCTCCTTCTCCGCCGGGGCTGAGGCCTTCAATCTGACGGGCATCCTGGCCGCCGGTGCCCGACCGGTCACCTCGGTCACAGACCTGTTGAAACCGGGCGGCTACTCCAGGCTGCTGCAATACCTGGAGAACCTGGAAAGCGATATGGGAAGGCTGGGGGCCAGGAGTCTGGAGGAACTGGCCCGAAACAAGCTGGCCAATCTGGAGCGAGAGGCCGCCCTGGCTCTGGAAGACCCCCGCTACAAAAAGAACTACCATCCTTACGGCCTGCCCAAAGTCGAATCTGGGCTGGGCCTTTTCGACTGCGTCGTCGCTCCCTGTGCGGAACGGTGTGCCATCCGGCAAGACGTGCCCGAATATGCTTGGCTGATCTCTCGCCGGAAGTACAGTGAGGCCCTGGAGGTCATCCTCTTCCGCAACCCTTTGCCAGGGGTGACGGGCTATGTCTGCAACCACCTCTGCCAGACCCGCTGCACCCGTAACAACTATGACGAGCCGGTCGCCATCCGCGCCTTGAAACGGTTTGCCGCCGAAAAGGGAGACGGAGGAACCGGGTTTTTGGGGAAAAAACCGGTTTCTGGAGTCCGGGTGGCCGTGATCGGCAGCGGCCCTTCCGGGCTGGCGGCAGCCTGCTTCCTGGCTCTAAACGGTGTCCAGGTGACCGTTTATGAAGCCCGAAACCGGGCCGGAGGGATGCTGACCTGGGCCATCCCCTCCTTCAGGTTGCCTCAGGCCATCGTCCAGGAAGACATTGACCGCATCAGGAAATTAGGGATCCAGATCGAACTGTCCCATCCTATCACCGTCCCTCCCCAAGAGCTTCTTGGTCAGGGATTCGATGCCGTCTACATCGCCACGGGCGCGCAGCAGAGCGTCCGTTTGGGCATCGAGGGCGAGGAGGGCCAGGGTGTCTACCAGGCCCTCGACTTCCTGCACCGGGTGAGCCAGGGCGAAAGGGTTGACCTGGGCCCCAGAGTCCTGGTGATCGGTGGCGGCAACTCGGCTATGGATGCAGCTCGCACGGCCCGCCGGATAGCCGGAGGGCCGGTGACCATCGTTTACCGACGGACCCGTCAGGAAATGCCGGCCATCGCCGAAGAAATCGAAGAAGCCCTGGCCGAAGGCG
>JBBIJG010000145.1:2426-6646 GCA_037446095.1 Caldilineae bacterium | reverse complement strand
CGGGGTTTACCGACCAGATCAGTGCCGCCAGCCCGGCCACATGGGGGCTGGCCTGCGAAGTCCCGCTCAGCCGTTCATACGTTGAGCTGCCCCACCAATAGGTGCTGCGGATGCTGACGCCAGGCGCGGCTACATCCACTTCGGGGCCGTAGTTAGAGAACGAAGCTCTTTGGTCATTGCTATCGGTGGCGGCTACGGCGATGACTTCAGAATACCTGGCTGGGTAATTGACCGCAGAATTGGTGTTCCCGGTGGCAGCTACAATCACACACCCCAGGTCATGGGCATATTCCACAGCTTGTTTCAACGTCCAGGATTGGGCTGTTCCCCCCAGGCTCAAATTGATGATTTGGGCTCCGTTGCTGGCTGCGTAGATGATCCCGTTGGCCAGAGTCTCGTAGCTTCCATTGCCATATTCATTGAGCACCTTAATCGGCATGATCCTGGCACCCCAGGAGAGCCCGGCCACACCGGTGCCGTTGTTTGTCCTGGCAGCGGCAATGCCGGCCACATGGGTGCCGTGGCCGTGGTCATCCTGAGGGTCCGGGTCATTGTTGACATAATCATAGCCGCTCACCAGCTTGCCGTTCAGGTCCGGGTGCAGAAGGTCAACCCCGGTGTCCACGATGGCGATGATCACATTGTTACTGCCCGTGGTGATGTCCCAGGCAGCGGGAGCCTCTATCCTGGTCATGCCCCACTGTGAACTCCAATAGGGGTCGTTGGGGGTTATGAAAGCGTGAGCAATGTAGTTGGGCTCGGCGTATTCCACGTAAGGGCTGCTGGTGAAAGCCCGGATGACCCGACTCAGGTCGGCTTGCTCATCCAGTTTCAACTTGTAGATTCGGTTCAAACCTTCCTGTATCAGAATGGCTCTGGCTTGGGGTTCCGCCGGCAATGTCTGGACCATCAGGTCCATATCGGTCACCCCATAATGGGTGGTGAGAGCATTCAAGAAAGGCAGGTCCGTCGCCAGCCGCCCTTGGGTGTCGGTGCCCAGAACCTGGGGGCGGACTCCGGCTTTGAACTTGACGATGACCTCGCCGGGCACGAACTCCATTTGTGGGGAAGGGGGCTTTGGATCAGCGGCGTAGATAGCCCCTGAACCCGGGAACAAGAAGCTTATCAGTAAAGCCAGCGTTACATATTTGGCCACAATACGGATCATATTGACCTCAGAAGAAACCCTCGCCTAATTCGTGGCTTGTTTCCGAAAGTCTATGATTATTATATCTCACTCTGTTGGCTGAGGCAATCGGCACTTTGGCTGAGGGGCCAGGCGATCTTATAGGCCAAAACGTGGAGGAGGAGCCAGGGATTTGAGCACCCGCAGCACATTCAGGGTGACCCACTTGGAGGGTTGCCCTTTCTGCCCGAAACGGGCCCATGTTGGAGCGGGGCTGTACTCCAGGGGCCATCGCCCCTTTTCGTCCTGCTTGCTCAGCACGAACTCGATGGCTCCGGCCAGGCGAGGGTGCCGACCATGTCCGAGCCTGGTCAGGACCAACAGCGCTTCCAGGATGTTGCTGACGTAGGTTGAGGGGAATCCGAACCGGAACCAGAGCGGGCTGATGCCGCCGTAACCGCTGGGATAGTCCGCTTTGACCAGCTCGTAGCTCAGGAGGAACTCCACTCCGCGCTCGATCGCTCCCTGGACGGCCGGCGGACGCTCTGCTTCTGGCAGGGCTGCAAAGGTCGAGAGGGCCTTGACTGCGCCCCAGGCGCAGGGCAGCCTCGCATTGTAGCTACAGCGGAAGCCTTCGTCCCCATTGACTCGCGCCGCCAGCCAATTCAGGCCCCGTTGGCAGCGGGGGTCATCGCCATAGCCAAACCATAGCAGCGACCGCAGCAGGTTGCCGTTGAGGCAGATGACCGCCCCACTTTTCCCTTTGTTGGCAATGAAGGCGCCGTCAGGACGCTGGGCCTGCTCGAAAACGTGTTGACAGGCCTTTTCGATTTGCGTGGTGCGCGTGGCTCCCAGCTCGGCCAGGAAGAGAATTTGCCAGACGGTCGCCCGGTATTTGGGGCTGTAGCCGAGGCTCGGCTTGACCCAATAGCCAGCGGGGTATTGGGCGTCCAGGATCTTCTGCACCGGCTCGGAAGTCATGATAGCCGCTTTCGCCTGGCGGACCTCAGCATCAGATCGAGGGTGCTCCAAAAGGTCGGTCAGGGTGAAATAGCGTACCGAGGGGTTATCTTCGCTCAGGAGCCAGGGAATGGGGTCTGCTTTCAGAAGGCTTGTCCGGTTATCCATTTCTCTATCATCTCTTTGAATCGCAGCGCGTCATCCCACATGCTGACGTTGTTGAACAGGCAGTAGGCTTCTTCGTGCTGGCGACACCACTCCCACAGGGTCACCAGGTCCTCATCGCTGTAACGATACCGGTAGCCACCTTTGCCGTGTAGTCGAAAGTAGGCTGGTTCGCCGTGGACCGGTGGGCGTTGGAAGGGGTCCACGCAGTGGACCAGTCCCAATTCGGCGCAGAGTTCCTTGACCTCATCGTCGCCCCACGGACCTCGTGGTTCCCAGGCCAGGGTCAGCCCTTCGCGACCGATGCTTCTGAAAAAAGCCCGCAGGTTCGCCTTGTGTTCCTCGGTTGGTTTGAAGCTGGCCGGGCACTGGAAGACGACGATTTTCGCCTCCAACGCTGCGGCGATTTCCCTGGTCGTCTCCCAGGCAGCGAAGACCTCCGCGGTGGGGCGAAAGGCTCCGTAGCGGCTGGGCTCTGCCACCTCGATTTGGGCCTTGCGGTAGGTAGGAGAGCCAGGCTCGTGGGTGATGAGCTGCCAGGCCTTGAGGGTGAATTCAAAGTCTGGAGGAGCTTCGGCCCGCCAGCGCTGGGCTGTCTCCAACCGGGGAGGTTTGTAGAAGGTCTGTTGTACCTCGACCAGGGCCAGGTGCGCGAAGTATTCTGCCCTGGCCTGGGCAAAACCGCAGCAACCGACTTTCATGTCTGTATCTTATTGTACTCTAAAGCGCGCAGAAAGGCAAGCGTGCGGGGCGCGAGCCCGGAGTGTCTCTCTCGGAGGTAGGTTTTTGTGGCGTCAGCTCGCCCGACGTAAATCGTCGGGCGGAGAAGGCAAAGCCCCCTTTGGGCTAGGTTTTTAGCCCGCCGGCGGTGTCCTGAGCCTGTTGAAGGTGCGGCCTGCGTCTGTTTTAATCTTCTGCAAGTATAACTGAACCTTAACCGAACTTTTACTAAACTGTAACCCCAATTTGGAATTTTATATGTTATAATAAATTTGCAGCCTATCTGAAGAGTCTTCCGACCAGGCGAAGGCACTGCCTTCACCTGGCCAGTAGCCAGAAACACCTACATCATGTAAGCAAGGAGTAGTTTGACGATGAGATTGTCCCCAAGACCGGCGCTGTTTTTGGCCCTGGCCTGGACGTTGGTCCTCGTTGGGGGGTGGGCTCTCCTCTCCGGAATGACTTCCGAGGCCGCTCCGCTGGCCCATGAGCCTGGCCTGGAATTCAAGGTGCTGGCTCACATTCCCGTGGGCGACGACCCCCGTGGGATCGCCGTGGTCGGGGACAAGGTCTATGTGGCCAACCACGACGCCGGTACCATCTCCGTCATTGACGCCAACACCCTCACTGTGACTCAGGTCATCAGCGCTAACTCGAACCCTTGCGCCATAGCTTACAACCCTAACAACGGTTACCTCTATGTGACCAACAGGACCGATGCTGGGGCTGTTACTATCATTAACACGGACATCCCTACCTACACTCAGGTCGCAGTTCTGGGAGTTGGAATAAAGCCCACGGGAATCGCTTACAATCCCAACGATGGCGTCATGTACGTGCCTCTCTTTGGCGAAAGCGAAGTCTCTTTAATCAGTGGCACTGGCGTGCTCAGTCGTGTCACTGGCCTTGGCTCGAACCTCCAGTTGTCTCATGTGGCTGTGAATGCGGACGCTAACAAGGTCTACGTAACCGATCACAACCCGGGAGACAGCAAAGTCTTTGTCATCAATGGTGCTACACGTACATACAGCGCAACCATTGATTTGCCCATGGGGCAAGGTCCATGGGGCATTGCTGTCAATCCAGAAACTGACTGGGTCTATGTAGCTGCTACCGATGCAGGCAGGCTGGTGCGAATCAGACCGACAGATACTGTGTCCGACGCTGTTGAGCCGCCAAGTTCCGCCTCTTTGCGCATGGTGGCGGTGGACCCCGATCAGAACCTTGTCTTTGTCACTCAGGATGATAC
>JBBIJG010000145.1:0-2395 GCA_037446095.1 Caldilineae bacterium | reverse complement strand
AGACAACAACGATCCTACCCCTCAGATGGAAAAGGTGTTTGTCTATGACCCTGAGGCCAACGATTGGGTTGGCGAGCTCGAGATCACCGTGCAACAGGACCCCGAGCGCGGCATCGCCTTCGACCCGGTCCGGCACCGCCTCTATGTCAGCAACCGCCGCAGCGATACCGTCACCGTTATCCAGATGATCCGAAAGCTCTATTGCCCCCTTATCATGAAATCGTTTTCCTGGCAGCCAGCCCTGGAGCCGAGGCTTTAGCCGGTGAAAGAGCCGGATTCCGGCTGCAGCCGGAGTGTCTCTCCGCCAGGCTCCTGGCCGGGGGGTGGTGACTGTCACCTGAGCGGTGGCAAAGGAGGAACTCAATGAAAACAAAGTCTGTCTTGCTTCTATCTACTCTGGCTGCTGCGGCTGCGTTGCTGGTAGCGGTGTTTTCCTTGACAGCCGGGCCAACCCTGGCCGCTCCCCCTGCGGCTCCGGAGGCCAGGCCCCAGCGCGTCTATGGGGCCATCACCACAGACACGGTGTGGACCGCGGCCAGCAGCCCCTATGTGGTCACGGACACCCTCACCGTCAGCTACGGAGTTACCCTGACCATCCAGCCTGGCGTCGTCGTCAAATTCGATGCCGGCAAGAGCCTGATCGTGCACGGCAGGCTCTTCGCCGTGGGCACCCCGACCCAGCCCATCCTCTTTACCTCCAACATCACCCCCACGGCCAACACCTGGGGCGAGATCCGGCTGGAGCAGGCGAACTCGGCCAGCACCCTCCGCTATTGCCAGATCGAATACGCCACCCAGGGCCTGGTCCTCACCGACACTGTCAGCGGCAACCAGATTCTGGACAACGTTTTCCGCTTCAATGGCGGCGCTATCCGTAGCTTCCGCACCTGGCAAACCTTTTTCATCGGCAACGTCCTGGCCTACAACGGGTACGGGTTCCTCTTCGAGGGATCGGGCCTCCTCACCACCCTGACCGGCAACGCCATCCACAATAACACCCAATGGGGCATCAAGGCCGATAGCGCGTACACCGCCTGGGGCAGCTCTTTCTCCGGCAACGCCATCCACCACAACGGCGGCCCCGGCATCTTTTTCGAGGCTGGGAGCGTCAATCTGCCCATCGTGCAAGGCAATTCCCTCTACAACAACGGCGGCTACCAACTGGAAAACCGCTCCACGGCGAGCGTCAGTGCGGAGGGGAACTGGTGGGGCACCAATGCGCCGACCGCCGGGACAACGTTCACCGGCACCATCGCCTATACCCCTCCCATCCGGTTGTCGGCCTCCCGCAGCCCCGTCTCCATCCCGGCCAACGGCTCGTCCACCTCGGTGATCAGCGCCCTGATGACCGATGGCAGCGGCCACTACCCACCTGACGGCACCTACGTGAGCTTTACCACCACCATGGGCACCGTGGCCAGCCGCCTGACGGAGGTGGAAAGCGGTGCCGTCGGCAAGGGAGGCCAGTTCGTGACTCCGCACTCTGTCCTCGAGGCCAGCGGCGGAGACCTGCGGTGGTCCAACAACCCGGGGGACACCATCACCTATACCTTCACCGGGGGCTCCATCGTCTACGTCTATGCCATGGGCAACAACTGCGGCTATGCCAATGTTTTCGTTGACGGCACCGCCTACCCCTCGATTGACATGTACTCCCCTACCCTGGCCCTCCAGACCGAGAAGGTAATCGCCACGGGCCTGGGTCCCGGCACCCACACCATCACCGTGTCGGTGGCGGGCATCAGCAATCCCCACTCGTCGGATCGCTACGTTTACGCCGACGCCTTCAAGGTGGGCACCGGCGGCGGGTTGGTGACCACCACCCTGACCTCGGGCACGGTCACCGGCACGGCCACTGTCACTGCCACCGCTCCAGGGCCGGCCTCGGTCGCCACCACCGTGGGGTTCGCCCCACTGCTCCCGTACACAGTGACCCTCACCCGCAGCCCGACCAGCGTCCCTGCCAACGGCTTGTCCACCGCCACCATCACGGCCACGGTGAGGGATGAACTGGGCAACAACGTGCCTGACGGCACGGTGGTGACTTTCACCACCAGCCTGGGCACTTTTCCCGGTGGAGTGACCATCACTCCCAGCCCCAGCGGAGTCTACACCGCCGAAGTGGAAGGCCCCTTTGTGAATCGGATCGGGACGTGGGTCCCTTACTCGGACCCCAACGCCAGCAACGGCGGAGGGTACTACTCCAACAACGTGGGTGACCGGGTTTCGTATACCTTTACCGGTACCAAGGCGTCCGTGCTCTTCCAGAAGCAATGGAACGCTGGCATCGCCGAGGTCAAGATTGACGGTGTGCTCTACCGGGTCGTAGACACTTACTATGGTGGCCCGGGGGTCCCCCCTGGCACGGGCAAGCTCTATCAGCAGGAGGAAGTGA
>JBBIJG010000144.1:0-6714 GCA_037446095.1 Caldilineae bacterium | reverse complement strand
AGGAAAGCAGTGATTAGTGAATCAGTGGGCCGGGCAGGTGCGGAAAGGAACAGTATGGCAAGATCAAAAGTTGACCCCTTCACCATGGAAATCATCAAAGACGCCCTGGTGGCCATCGGCGACGAGATGTTTGTGGCCACCCAGCGCACCAGCATGAGTACCATCATCTACGAGGTGCTGGATTATGCCTGCGGCCTGACCGACCACAAGGCCCAGCTCATCACCCAGGGGAACGGCGTGACCCTGTTCCTGGGCACGCTCACCTCCGGCGTGCAGGCCATCCTGGACAAGTTTGGCCTCGACGGTCTGGAGCCGGGCGACATTATCCTGCACAACGACCCCTACACCGGCGGGGGCACCCATCTCTCCGATGTCGCTCAGTTCATGCCCATCTTCTACAACGGCCAGATTGTGGGCTTTGCCGCCAACAAAGGCCACTGGACCGAGGTAGGCGGCAAGGATGCCGGCTCCTGGACCACCGACTCCACCGAGATCTACCAGGAAGGGCTGCAATTCCCCTGCATCAAGCTGTTCAAGGCCGGAGAGGTTGACCAAAGTTTGGTGGACCTCATTGCTGCCAATGTGCGCACTCCGGAGATGACCCTGGGCGATATGTTTGCCCAGGCTGCTTCCGTGCGCCTGGGAGCCAGACGTTTCCAGGAACTATGCGACCGCTACGGGTTGGAATTGGTACAGGCCGGGATCGAGGCCCTCCTGGACTACGGCGAGGAGATGACGCGCAAGGAGTTGGCCAGGCTGCCCCAAGGCACCTATGAGGCAGTGGATTACATTGACGACGACGGCCTGGGGAATGGGCCCTTCAAAGTATGCGTCAAAGTCACCATCACCGACGACCAGTTCATCTGCGACTTCACCGGCACCCACCCTCAGGTGCCCGGCCCGGTCAATTGCAGCCGCTCCGGCCTCGAAACGGGGGTACGCACCATCTTCAAGGCCCTGACCGACCCGTCTATCCCCACCAACGAAGGCTGTTTCCGTCCCTTGAAGATCATCTGCCCCGACGGAACGATTTTCACCGCCCAAAGGCCGGCTGCCGTATCCACCTACTGGGAGACCGTGCTCTATGTCTCCGACCTGGTGTGGAAAGCCATGGCGCCCATCGTCCCCGACCGGCTGCCGGCCGGTCACTTCCTGAGCGTGTGCGGGGTGGTACTGGCCGGCAAGCATCCTGATACCGGCGACCTGTTTCTGCTGGTCGAACCTCAGGCCGGGGGCTGGGGAGCCGGACACACCAAAGACGGTGAGAGCGGCCTGGTCAGCGTGGGCGACGGTGAGACCTACATCATCCCCGTGGAAGTGTGTGAGACACGGTACGGGGTATTGGTGGACCAGTACGGCTTTGACATCTGTGCAGGTGGGGCGGGACGTTACCGGGGCGGCCGGGGCCTGGTGCGCGATTACCGCATCACGGCCGACGAAGCCTGGTACACCGGCACCTTTGGCCGCCATAAGTTCAGGCCCTGGGCTATGGACGGCGGTCAAGAGGGCTCGTCAAACTACACCAAGTTTATCTTCGCCGACGGCCGTGAGCCTGTCATCCTGGGCAAGACAGCTCGCTTTCACCTGAAGAAAGGGGATGTGGCCCGGCTGATTACGGCCACCGGGGGTGGCTGGGGCAACCCTTACGAGCGGCCTGTTGAGGAGGTCCAGAGAGACGTGAGAGATGGTTTCATCACCGTGGAGATGGCGGAGAAAGACTATGGGGTGATCCTGGACCCGGATACCCTGGAAGTCAGGGGGATCACCAAAGCACGAGGCTGAGCTCACGCAGGTGGCGGTCACCTCCCAGGTGACCGTCACCTTATTTTCAAGGCTGTTGACCTGAGCAGAAAAGGGTGGTATACTACCATCGGCAACTTGAGATGCAAAAGTATCCAGCCTACCTCACAAAAGGTTTCACCCCCTACGACCCCATCGAACTATGGCATCTGACGGAGGAAAAGGTTTGCCGGGGCGATGCGCGCAAGTACACTGATTTCTATTGCGTGGGCGTCTACGGTGGCATCTCCACCGGCTACACCGTGGGTTGCTGCCTGCGCTGCGTCTTCTGCTGGGTTGACTTTTCCCGCGATTTCCCTGACCAGCACGGCGATTTCTACTCGGCCGCAGAAGCGGCCCGTCGCCTGATCCAAAACGCCCGCCAAAAGCACCTCACCAAGCTGCGCATCTCCGGCGCCGAACCCATGTTGGGCAAGGAGCACCTCCTGGGAGTGCTGGACCGCGTCACCGGCCAGGGATTCACCTTTATCCTGGAAACCAACGGCATCCCCCTAGGCTACGATGCTGAGTATGCTGCCGCGCTGGCTGGGTATCCAGGCGTCCACACGCGCGTCTCCCTTAAGGCCGGATCGCCCCAGGGATTCGAGGAGAGGACTGGCGCAAAAGGCGAGTTCTGGGAATTGCCCTTTCAGGCTGTGGAGAACCTGATACAGGCCGGGGTCAGCTTCCACGTGGCCGCCATGACCGATCCCCGGCTGATGCCTAGCGAAGAAAGACGGAACCTCCTCCGCCGCCTGAGAGAGACAGGTTACACGGGTTGGGTGGAAGAGGAGGTCTGCGACCCTTATCGCACCTCGCTGGTGCGCTTGAAGGCGGCTGGCTTCAATATTTTCTGATCACACAGGTACGTAGATGTTGCCCTCCAGTCGGAAGCGATGGTAAAATGGCTTTCCTGACTCTGCCCTGAGGGTGGCGACACCGTCGAGGAAGTCAAGGATTTGACTGCGAGCTTGTGAGCTCAAGGCGGTGCGGTCATCCTTGATCCCCCTATCGGCCAGGGACCACTGGCGGTAGTCGGCGCAATAGCCACTGTGGAACTGGACCACAAAACCCTCGATGCCGCAGATGAGAAGGGGCAAAGCCATAGGCTGCACCGAATAGGGGCAAACGCAAAAGATACCCGTCTTGAACCTCCTCCGCTCCAGGGCAGGGACAAAAATGTCATGGGCAATGTCCAAGGCCGAGGTCATGATGTGCATGTTCGCCCCTGCTCGAAGGGCTCTGGCACCTGTCACTCTGATCTCACAACTTTGGCAGACGGGGGGGATGTTGCCCTCCGGTTCGGACAGATACAGACAGCGGTGATTGAAGCGCCCCATCGGACATTCGTCGTCCTGGCCTGCCCCTCTCCTCGGTTTCTGACAGAAGCCCAGCGCTACCAGGAAACTCCCCTCTCCTTCAGCTACCCTGCGCTGAAAGTCTGTCTCGGCTTCCGGAAAGAGATAGGTGATGTCACCCCTTTGGCGCCCAGCGTGGACCAGGCGGCGATAGGCCAGCAGGCCAGACAGGGTGCGCAGCGGATGTCGGAAGACGATCTTTTTCAGAAAAGCACCACCGTAGCGGTGCGGCACGCTCTTCAAGGAGAAATCCCAAACCCTGAAACCTAGAAAAGCTTTTTCGTCCAATTTGCGAAGCATTGCTCTTCTCCAAAAGCTTTACAGGGATTTTAACACAGGAGGGGCCAAAAAGCAATGGCCGGGCTTGACCCTTTCCAGACCGTCTCGGGAACTGGTTGGTTCACCGACTGCATCGCCGACGATGACTACCTGTGGACCAGCGGCTTTCTCAACGAACGCTTCAGTGAGCCCGTTTCACCCCTCGGTTGGTCGGTGGTCCGGGAATTGTTAGAGAAACTGGCCTTCAGAGAGCCGCTGCGTTACATGGGCTACCCCCAGGCGGATAGCCTGCCGATCACCAAGCTGTATCGTGGCTACCCCTTCGTCAACGGAACCGTCTTTCAGATTCTCTACAAGCCTTTTCCCGACTTTTTCCTGCCAGAAGACTCCTATCGCTATTTCCCCGGCGGTGACGTCAACCTGAGGAAAAAGGCTGACTATCCGCCTTCTATCTTGGCACCGCGTTTCCTGTTCTCGCTGTTGTGGGCTTTCCTCCGGGACGCACAGAACTGGTCGCCCTGGCACAACTACCGGCAGTGGGCCCGTTTCACCGTCGTCCACCAACGGGAGATGGCAGCCATCAAGGAGCAGATACAACACTGGAAAGAGAGAAGGGTGGGGATCAGCCCGGAAGCCTTGTGGCAGGTCATCAAAAGGGCCCAGGAACTGAACAGGAGGTTGCTGGCCCTGCATCGCTGGAGTCTGACCCATGCCGACCTGACCTACACCCTCTTGCGCAAACTGGCCATCGCCTGGCTGGGAGAGAAGCAAGGGACCGAGCTCTGTGCAACGCTGGTCTTGGGCCTGCCCAACAAATCCCTGGAACTGGACCAGGAGTTGCAGAACCTGGCCGAAGTGCCACCGGAAGAGTACGAAGCGGCCCTGGCAGCCTTTTTGGCCCGGTATGGGCATCGCTCCTTCAGCCTGGACATCTATCGCCCTAACTTTGCCGCCGACCCCACTCAGGTGACAAATCTCAAATCTCAAATCGCAAATCGCAAATCGCAAATCGCAAATCTCGAAGACAGAGCGCGGCAGCAGGAGGCGGCTTACAACTCGGTCAGGAAAGCTGTAGCTGATGGGCTGGTGGGCAGGCTCAAGATGGCCCTTTTCGCTCACGTTCTGGGCCTGGCCCGGCGCTACATGCCTCTCCGGGAAGATCAACGTTTCTACTGGCAGGAAACCCTGGCTGCCATGCGGGAAGTATTTCTGCTGATAGGGGATAGGCTAGTGGCCGAGGGATTGCTACAGGATCGGGGGGAGGTGTTCTTCGTGACTAAGGACGAAATCGAGGTCTGGGTGAAGGGCGAGGGTGATTTCCCTGGCTACGATGAGGTTCAAAGCAGGCAAAAGGAACACCAGCGTCTTCAGAACGAACACGAGCGTGCACCCTGCCCGGCTTTCCTGATTGGCTCCCGGCCGCTGGATACCTCTGGGGAGAGACGGCAGGTGCTGGTGGGGCGGCCTGTCAGCCCTGGGTTCAGGCAAGGCCCGGTCAAAATCGTGGAGACCCCGCGTCAGTTCGGTAAGATTCAGGCTGGCGACATCATGGTGACCCACAGCACCGATCCGGGCTGGACGCCCATCTTTGGCCTGCTGGGGGGGCTGATCATGGAGAGCGGGGGGCAGTTGTCCCACGGCGCAGTGGTGGCCAGGGAATACGGCCTGCCGGCCGTGGCCGGTATCGCCAGGGCCACCCAACTCCTCCATGACGGCCAGATCGTGTTGCTGGATGGCTTGGCGGGAACGGTCACGGTGAGCAACTGAGATGAGGGTCAGAGTGCTGCGCCCCCCCCGTTTTCTATTGACTTTTCGCCCCAAAAACGGTACAATGATACAAACGCTTGATGGAGGGTGCCCATGGCGAACAAGAAATTGATTTTAATTGACGGCCACTCTTTAGCCTATCGCGCCTATCATGCCTTGCGGCCCGACGCCTTCAGCACCCGCCAGGGGGAACTGACCAACGCCGTCTACGGCTTTACCTCCATGCTGCTGGCCGTGCTCCGGGACGAACGGCCCGATTACATCGCCGTGACCTTTGACGTGGGACGGACTTTTCGGCACGAGGAATACCCGCAATACAAGGCCCACCGCGTGACCATACCCGAGGAACTGGCCACCCAGTTGCAGCGCATCAATCAGGTCATTGAAGCCTTCAACATCCCGGTCTTCATCGCCGAGGGCTACGAGGCGGACGACGTGCTGGGCACCCTGGCCCGCCAGGCCGCCCAGCAGGGGGTGGAGACCCTCATTGTTACCGGCGACACCGATGCTTTTCAACTTATTGACGAGCACACCCGGGTGTTGACCTCTCGCCGCCAGTATTCCGACACGGTCATTTACGATGAAGCTGGTATCCAGAAGCGGTACGGATTGCAACCTCGCCAGCTCATTGACTACAAGGGCCTGGTCGGCGACAGCTCCGACAACATCCCCGGCGTGCGGGGCGTAGGCGAAAAGACGGCCATCCAACTCTTGCAGCAGTATGGCAGCCTCGAGGCCATTTACGAGCATCTGGATGAGGTGAAAAGCCCCCGCTTTCGCAAGGCGTTGGAGGAAGGTCGCGACGAGGCTTTCCTCAGCAAGCGCCTGGCGACCATCGTCACCGATGTGCCTCTGAAGCTGGACCTGGAAGCCTGCCGTGTGGCTGAATATGACCGTGAGCGGGTGACGGCTCTCTTCCGTGAGCTGGAGTTCCGCAGCCTGCTGGAACGCCTGCCTCAGCCTTCTCTCCCACCGGAAGGCCCCCAGCAGTTGGCTCTGTTTGAAGAAGTGGAAACGGCAAAACCAACGGTGCTGGCCACCGTACCGGCCGCGCCGCCGGCGGTTGCCGGTTACCGAACCGTTGACAGCCCAGAAGCCCTGGAGAAGCTGGTGGAAGAATTGACCCACTCCCCTGCCTTTGCTCTGGACACAGAGACCACCAGCACCGACGCCATGGCTGCCGACCTGGTTGGCATCGCCGTAGCTATGAAGGAGGGACAGGCCCATTACATCCCCGTCGGGCACTCAAGGGGTGCTGGCTCCCAACTTCCTCTCGGCTATGTCCTCGCCACATTGAGGCCCGTCCTGGAAGATGCCCGGATCACCAAATACGCTCACAACGCCAAGTACGATCTCACCGTCCTGGCCCGATATGGGATCACAGTCAAGGGCCTGGCTTTTGATACCATGGTCGCCGAATGGCTCATTGACCCGGCCAGCCGCAACCTGGGGCTCAAGAACCTGGCCTGGGCCCGTCTGGGCGTGGAAATGACGCCCATCAGCTTTCTCATCGGCAAGGGCAAGAACCAGG
>JBBIJG010000143.1:999-6719 GCA_037446095.1 Caldilineae bacterium | reverse complement strand
GTTGTTCCTGAAAGCCCAACGGGGAGTATCCGAGCGCTTTGTGCAGGGTATGAGCAGGGTCAAGATGGGTGAAGGGCTGGATGGCTGGGTCGCTACCTCAGGGGAGCCTCTGCTGGTCGAAGACCTGGCGGAAAGCCAGGTTAAAACCCGGTTGGTCGTGGAGCAGGAGGGACTGCGCTCCTTCGCCGGAGTGCCCATGAAAGCCAAAGATAGGGTGGTTGGTGTGATCGCTGTAGCCAGTCACATTCCTCGCTCCTTTGCCCCGCATGAGGTGCGCCTGCTCACCTCTGTCAGCAACCAGGTGGGCCTGGCCGTGGAAAAAGTCCAGCTCTACAACCAGGCCAGGGAATACGCTGAACAGCAAGAGAAAAGCAACGAAGTGCTGCAAAAGATCAACACCATGCTGATGGAAAGCCAGGCCGAACTGGAGGAAAAGATCATCGCCATCAAAGCGGCGGAGATGGAGATCCAGCAACGCAATCGCGAACTCTCGGCCCTCAACGCCATTGCCACCACGGTCAATCAATACCTGAACTTCGAAAAAGTGTCCGTGAGTGCCATTGACAAAGTGCTGGAGACGCTGAATCTGGTCTACGGTGAAATCTTTATCTTCGATCCCAAGACTAGAGAGATGAATCTGGTCGTCTCTCGGGGGGAACCACCGCCCTTTGCTTTCCACATTGAGCGGTTTGGCCTGGGGGAGGGCCTGCCCGGCCTCATCGCCCAAAACAAGGAGCCCCTGCTCATTGAGGACATCACCTCGGACCTGCGGTTCATTCGGGGTCTGAAAGACAAGGGGAAGTCGTACTCCGCGGTCGGTATCCCTCTCTTCGCCCAGGATCAATTGGTGGGGGTCATGGACTTTTTCTCCCCAGAAGGACGCCCCTTCACGTCCCCGATGGTAGACCTGCTGATGACCATTGGCCATCAGATCGGCGTAGCGGTGGCCAATGCCCGGCTCTTTGAAGAGATCAACCGGACCGCCGAGCAGTTGAGACGGGCCAACGACGAGTTGCAAGAGCTGAACCGTCTCAAATCGGATTTCATTGCGGTGGTCTCCCACGAATTGCGCACCCCCCTGGCTTCCATCATCGGCTACGTGGATTTGATGCTGGACGAGAAGACGGGGGCACTGAATGAGACCCAGGCTCAGTACCTGCGGGTCATCGAGCGCAACACCGACCGCCTCAGCCATCTCGTGAACGACATCCTGGACATTTCTCGCATTGAAGCGGGCCGCATGGATCTGAACCAGGTCCCTCTGAATGCTGCCGAGATCATCCAGGAGACCGTGGTCACCATGCAGCCCCAGGCCCAGGCCAAAGGCGTTGAACTGAGCGTATCCCTGGCCGAAGGGCTGCCTCTCATTCAAGGGGACCCGGACCGGCTCAGGCAGGTGCTGGTCAATTTGCTGGGCAACGCCATCAAATTCACGCCCTCGGGCGGTCGGGTAGAGGTGAGCAGTCGGTGTCTGGCCGCCGGCGAGCAGCCCTCCCCTCCCGGACCTGAGCTGAGCCCGACCAGCGAGTGGTTGTTGGTCAGTGTGACGGACACCGGGGTGGGTATCGCCAAGGAGGAATTGGGGCGGATTTTCGACAAGTTCTATCAGACGGGAGACTTTGCCGAGCGCCGCGGCGGGGGTAGCGGCCTGGGCCTGTCCATAGCCCGCGGAATCGTAGAGGCCCATGGGGGTAAGATTTGGGCCCAGAGCACGGGGACCAACCGGGGTTCGACTTTCACCTTTGCCCTGCCGGTGCCTGTCTTGGACGAGACTGAGAGATCCGCCCTGAACCAGGGTCCTGAGCGTAGCCAAAGGGGTAGTGAAGGGCCAGCCGAAGAGCCTGCCCTGAGCCGCAGCGCTGAGCCGTATCCTGAGCGCGAGCAAAGGAGCCGCGCAGAGGCCGCTGAAGGGACGCTCCCGGAGACTCCCGGCCCGGCCATGATCCTGGTGGTTGATGACGACCCTGATGCAGTCAACCTGTTGCAGTTCTATCTGGAAGCGGAGGGCTACAGCGTGACCGGGGCCTGCAACGGGGAGACAGCCTTGCAGTTGGCCGTGGAGCTACAGCCAGCCGTCATCCTGTTGGACATCTTGATGCCCGGTCTGGATGGCTTCACGGTGTTGGAGAAACTGAAGGCCAACGTCGTCACCCAAGACATCCCGGTTGCGATTGTCACTGCCCTGGCTGAGCAGGAGAAAGGTCTCAGCCTGGGGGCCATAGATTACCTGACCAAACCTATTGACCGTCAGCGCCTCTTGCAAAGTGTGGGCCGACTCACCAGGTGGAAAAGCCGTGAGGGAAGGTTCCCTTCGGTGTTCATTGTGGATGATGACAAAGAGTTGGTAGACCTGGTACGGATCCACCTGTTAATGGGGGGGAACTTCAGAGTCACCTGTGCTTACAACGGCCGGGAGGCCATCGAGAAAATGAAGAAACAGAGTCCCGACCTGATCATCCTGGACATTCTGATGCCCGAGATGGACGGCTTTGAAGTCATCGAGGCTCTGAAAAGCAACCCGCTCACGCGTCACGTTCCGGTCATTATCTTGACGGCCAAAGATTTAACCGAAAAGGAGCGCGAAGCGCTCCAACTGGGCACCACCAGGTATCTGACCAAGACTCTCTTCTCCAAGTAGGATCTCCTGGCAGAGGTAGGAGAGATGGTAAGGGCGCTGACGAAAGAGCCTCTGATCCCGACCGAGGCAGGAGGAGGGACACCCTCGCCCCCCGCTCAATCTCCCCTCACAGCCCGGCAGCGCCCCATTGGCAGATAGGCTTTCAGCTTTTCGCCTCTTTGGAAACGTTGTTTACCATCGGTCTGCACCCGGATCTCCAGCCCCTCGCCCAGGGTAATGCGGTAATCAATCTTTTCGCCCAGGTAAGTCAGCTTGTTCACCACACCGTTGAAGACATTCTCGCCCTCGGGGTGGCTGGCCGGGAAAAGCTGGATGTCGTTGGGTCGAATGAAGACCAGCAGGCGTTGCCCCTTCTCCACACCCGACAGACCAGGCACAACCAGCTTCAGGTCACCAACCGTCATGACCGTCCGTTGGGCATCGGCAGAGGCCACGACACCCTCGATAAAATCCGAGAGCCCGATGAAGTCGGCCACGAACCGGGATGCAGGATGCTCGTAGATGTCCTAAGGAGTGCCTACCTGCACCAGGCGCCCGGCGTTCATGATGGCGACCCGGTCGGAGAGGGCCAGGGCTTCTTCCTGGTCATGGGTGACGTACACGGCGGTGATGTTCAGCCGGTTGACCAGCTCTCTGATTTCGAACCGCATTTCCTCGCGCAGCTTGGCATCCAGGTTGGAAAGGGGCTCGTCGAGGAGCAGGACCTTGGGGTGGTAAACCAGAGCGCGGGCCAGACCCACCCGCTGCTGCTGGCCGCCGGAGAGCTGGCGCGGGTAATGTTTCTCATAGGCTTCCATGCGGATCAGTTTAAGGGCCTCCATGACCATCTCCCTGCGCTCCCCTTTGGGCAGGTTGCGGATCATCAGGGGAAACTCCACGTTCTCGAAGACGGTCATGTGAGGAAATAAGGCAAAGTTCTGGAAGACCATGCCCAGCTCCCGTTTGTGGGTGGGTACATCGGTCACGTCCTGGCCGTCAATAAAGACCCGCCCCTCGTCAGGGGTATTGTGGCCGGTGATGCAACGCAAAGCGGTCGTTTTGCCGCAGCCCGAAGGCCCCAGCAGAGTCATCAGTTCCCCGCGTCGAATGCTCAGGTTGATGTGGTCGTTGGCCACAATGGGGCCGTAACGTTTGGTGACATCGCGCAGCTCGATCATGTAATCTGTCATGGCCTGTTCTCCCTCAGAAATAGCCCTCTTGGGGCGAGAGGTACCCATCGCCTCTGCTATCCGCCGTGGCGTTAGAGACAGTAAGTTTGCCGATTTTACACAGGATTTTAGCTTGACATTGGCGAATTATACGAAGCTATTATAACGTGAGCAATGCGAGCTGTCAAATTCAACTTCGGGCTTGCGCAGCGAACCCTGGAGTTTGCCATTCCCGATGAATATGACCGAGACGATCTATGGCCGCAATGCGGTGTGGGAGTGTTTGCGAGCCGGACGGCGCAAAGTCTACAGGTTTCTCCTGGCTCAGGGAGTGAAAGAGGTGGGCTCCATAGCCGAGATAGTGGCCCTGGCCCACCGGACTAAGGTGACTATAGAAAGGGTGGAGAGAGCAGCCCTGGACCGGATTGGTGCCGTCAATCATCAGGGCGTCGCGGCGGAAGTGTCGGCCTATCCCTACACCAACCTGGAGGAAATCCTGAGCCAGGCTGAGAAGCGCGCCGAGCCCCTCTTTCTCCTCCTCCTCGACTGCCTGGAAGACCCCCAGAATCTGGGGACACTGTTGCGCACAGCCGAGGCCGTGGGAGTGCACGGGATTGTTATCCCCAAACATCGCGCCGTGGGGATCACTCCCGCTGTTGTCCATGCCTCGGCTGGAGCCACGGAACACCTCCAGGTGACACGGGTAACCAACCTGGCCCGGGTCATCAGAGAGTTGCAAGCCAGGGGAGTATGGGTCGTCGGCCTGGAGAACCGGCCTCAAGCCCAGCTCTATAGCCAGTTCGATCTCAGCGGCCCTCTGGCTTTAGTCGTGGGCAGCGAAGGTCGGGGGATACGACGGCTGGTGCTGCAAAGCTGCGATGTAGTGCTCAGGCTACCTATGCGCGGTCACATCGGTTCCCTCAATGTTGCTGTGGCAGGCTCCATCGCCCTTTACGAGGCATGGCGCCAGCGGAAAGGCCCCTGGCCGCAGGCTACCTTCGTTAGCGGGGGGTAGCAGGTGACGGTCACCTTTGATAACCCGCCCTGACCTGGCCCACGCCCTGTTGCGGCGCGTTTGATGGCTTGCATAATTTCCCCGAATGTGCTATAATTTAAACCGAATAGGGCCCTTGTTAGAAAAGTGGGTATTCCCCCACTTTTCTTGCTATGAGAGAGCTCATATTCGACCAGAGGAAGTTTTATGAAGAACGATTTCATTATTGCGATTAACCAAGTTTGCTCGGAGAGACAACTCTCCAAAGAGGTGGTCCTGCAGGCCATAGAGGCAGCCCTGCTTTCGGCTTATAAACGCGACTTCGGCTCGGCCCAGAACGTTGTAGCCAAAATTGATCCAGAAACGGGTAAAACCCAGGTCTATGCCGAGAAAAAGGTCGTGGAGGAGGTTCGCGACCAGAGGTCCGAGATCCGGCTGGCCGAGGCTCGCGCCATAGACCCGAATGCTGAGATCGGCCAGATCATCTTGGTGGAGAGTACCCCGCGAGACTTTGGACGCATAGCCGCCCAGACGGCCAAGCAGGTCATCCTGCAACGCATCCGAGAAGCGGAGCGGGAGGCGCTCTATGCCTCCTATGCGGAGCGGGAAGGGGAACTGATCAACGGCACCGTGCAGAGCATAGACTCTCTGTCTGGGGCGGTCACCCTTAACCTGGGTAAGACGGAAGCCATTTTGCCTAAAAGAGAGCAGATACCAACGGAACGCTACTACCCGAATCAACGCCTCAGGGCCTATGTCATGGAAGTGAATAAAACCAACCGCGGCCCTCAGATCATTGTCTCCCGCACCCACCGCAATATGCTGCGCCGTCTTTTGGAACTGGAAGTACCCGAGATTTTCAACGGCACCGTGGAGATTAAGGGGATCGCCCGTGAGCCCGGTTCGCGTTCCAAGGTCGCTGTGGCGGCTCTCCAGGATG
>JBBIJG010000143.1:0-964 GCA_037446095.1 Caldilineae bacterium | reverse complement strand
GGCCGGATTCAAAACATTGTCAACGAATTGAACGGTGAGAAAATTGACGTGGTGGAATGGAGCGCCGATATGAACACCTTCATTGCCAATGCCTTGAGCCCGGCCAAGGTGGTCAATGTGACGTTAGAAGAGGGTTCCAACGGCAAGACCGCCACCGTTGTCGTGCCCGACAAGCAACTCTCCCTGGCCATTGGCAAGGAGGGCCAGAATGCCCGTCTGGCTGCCAAGCTGACCGGTTGGCGGATTGACATAAAGAGTGTCAGCGAGGCCGCCGAAGAGGCGCGCCTCGCCGCAGAGCGCGTGGCCGAAGCCGCTCTGCAGGCGAAGGCCGAGGCGGCTCCCCCGGCAGGCAAAGCCTTAGAGACCTTGGGGCTCAGTAAGAGGGTCTACGAGGGCCTGCTCAAAGCAGGTATCACCCATCTGGAGCAGCTTCTGGAAAAACTGAGCCAAGGCGACAGGGAGATGTTGGCCCTGCCGGGCATCGGTCCAAAATCGCTGGCGGAAGTGAAAGAGAAACTGCGGGCGGCAGGCCTGGTCTTCGCTCAGGCAGAAGAACCTGAGCCGATCGAGGCGGTAAGCCTCATGGTTGAAGAGTTGCCGGAGGAAACCGTCGCTGCCGAGGTCATCGTGGCGGAAGAGGCCGAGCCTGCGCCGGTGCTGGCTGAAGAGCCTCTGGTGGCGGAGATAGAAGTCGAGGCTATGGAACCAGAGTCCACTCCTGCCGAAGCGGTCACCGTGCCTGCCGAGGAAGCCCTGATCATGATGGAACTGGAAGGGATCGAAGAAGAGGAAGAAGAGGAATTCATTGACAGGCCCAAGAAGAAAAAAGACCGCCGCAAGCGCACGCTCCTTTACGATGAGGAGACAGGTGAGATGATTGCCAGGCGGCGGCGCAAGCCCAGCCGCAGGGTGGAAGATTGGGAGACGGAGTACGAAGATTACTAATTCGACATCGTTAAATTCG
>JBBIJG010000142.1:4953-6722 GCA_037446095.1 Caldilineae bacterium | reverse complement strand
GGCAGACTGTAAGGATGGGCATCGGTAAAAGAGACGGTGACGGTGATGGTCTGCCCCTCGCCCTGACCTGAGAGGTTGTTGAAGAAAACCTCACCGCCGGTGTCTGCCAACCCAGGATCGTAGAAGTAGGTTGGCATGTTGGAGGTGACGGTGATGGCGGTGATCACCGGGTCGATCAAATCCACGATGGTCACCGTAGCGTCGTCGGAGGCCTGGACGGAGTTGCTCTCGTCGTCGGAAGCGGTGGCGGTGACGGTGTCGGTCACGACGTCGCCATGGCTGCCGGAGACGGTGGCAGTGAAGGCGCAGGCGTAGAAGGCACTGGCGGCGATGTCCTGCGGCACCATGCAGTCGCCCTGGCCGTCCAGGTCGCCGTGGACGGTGTCCGTCAGCGCAGTCAGAGTGACCGTCTCGGCGCTGGTGTTGTCCACCCGCACGGTGAAAGTAACGGTGCCGCCCGGCTCAGACACGCTGGTCGGGTCGGCCGTCTTGGTCACGGCGATGCTTGGCAGCACGTCCACAAAAGCCGTGTCGGTGTCGGTCACCGCCTCGCCGACCGATGGCGTGCCGGTGACGATCACGGTGTTGGTAAAGTCCGCCGTCACAACGGGGCTTGTGCAGGTGTAGGTTGTGCTCTCGTCGGGCGTCAGGGCGCCAAGGTCCGCATCGCAATCGGGTGCCAGGGTGTCTGAGACAACCGCGGTCAGGGTCACGCTGCCCGTGTTGGTGACGGCGATGGTAAAGGTCACTGTGTCACCGCTTTGCACCGTCTGGCTGCTGGGCCGTTTGGTGATGGCTATAGATGGATTGTCCGCATAGGCTTCAGGCCCAGGCCAGATCATGGTCGCCAACGCCCACAGCAGCACCGCTGAGAAGACAACAGTCGCTAGCAAAACCATCACCCGAGATCTTCTCCGCTGAGTCATAGCACCACCTCCAGCCATCTCATCAGGCAGCAAATAGCAACAAGATTGCATACATTACAAATTATAACACAGCCAGGTTAGAGCCTTGTAAGAAAATGGTTAGAAAATGGTTAGAGGGGCTTCGACACCCCTCAACAAACCAGGCCCCTGTGCAAATCCACACAGGGGCCTGGTCTCTGGACGATTAGGGCTCCCTAGCTGGGAGTCCGGCGACGGATTAACAATCCGCCGCCAGTAGAGCAAAGGACCATCTGCTGAGCCTAAATAGCCTGCAATGGGGCCCTGGGTGAGTGTGTTCACGGTCGAGGGGGTGGCGTTTCACCACCTCCACCGCCTTCCTCAGGCTCTTTGCCTCCAGCGCCACACAGGGGCGCATCCGCCACAAGGAAACTGATTTCGGTCTGCTTGCGTATCTCCGCTCCGGCGTACAGGGTCATCGCAATTTGATATGGCTTATCCGGAGGGGTAGCGCTGTTGCAGTTCAGCGTGCCCACCCAGAATTGGGCCTTTTGAGGGTTGAACCCCGGCTGGATGCCTTCCGTTGCAGCTAACAGAGAGTCGGAGAACTTGAATTCCACCCGATAGGGGGCGGGTAGCTGCTCCGGCTCACCGGGTCCGGGCTCCTTATCAAAGTGGTACACTACCTCTCCGATGCGCACGGCCACATCGCCGTAGACGGTTCCTGCCTCGGCGTAGATCGTCCCCGCATCCACGTGCTCACCGCGGAATGTGGCCAGGCCCTGGGCATTGTTGGTGCCTCGCAGATAGACGGTGAGGTCAACGGGCACCTCGCTGCCGGGGGGTGTGGTGGGGGCCGCCGAGACCGGCGCCGGGGGTCTGAGC
>JBBIJG010000142.1:0-4921 GCA_037446095.1 Caldilineae bacterium | reverse complement strand
CTCAAATCCATATCCTTGCGACCTTCCTGGCCACGTACAATCAGGATACGCCACTGGTAGCGGCCGGGGTAATACTTGGGGTCAACCTTCCAGGCCCCTTCCTTGACCCACTGAACAACCCGGTAAGGAACCTCTCCCTCCTTCCACAACTGGACTTCATACCATTCATCTTCTGAAAGAGGCGCAGGCGTATTCCAGAGCAACAGGATCGTCTCATCGGGTTTGAAGTCACTCCCGTCGGCTGGACCGACCAGACCTGGGGCCGAGTGGGGGAAATACACCGTGGCCGTTGGGGAAGGTGGCGGGCCAGAGAGAGCCGTTGGAGTTGGGGCAACCGTGGGCGTGGAAGTCGGCGGGAGCTCGGCGGTCGCCCCAGTCTGGGAAACGATCAGTTCCTCGTCTGGTCTGGCTTTCGCTTCGCTCCCGGCGGATACAGTGGCCTGGCTATCCTCATGGGCCACCTTCACTTCACCTGTTTCTACGGTCAAATGGGCATTGAGGCCGTCAATCTGAAGGGTGAAGGATGTATCTCTGAGGGTAGGAGTGGCTGTGAGTTGCAGGGTCTTCAGTGCGAATCCTTCGGAGGCAGAGATGGATACTTCCACGGTGAGCAGCGGACTCGCCGCTTCAACCTCCAGCCGGCCTGTCCGTTGGCTTAACCTGGCCGCGCCTTCAGCCGAGAAAGCGACGACCTGGAGCTCTGTCCCTGGACTCAGGTGCAGCAAGCTCCCGTCCGCCAGGAGCAGCTCCACGCCGGCCTCGTCAGCCGTGATTTGGTCGCCGACTGTAGCGACCGTTTCCTGGCCTTCGCCTGCAAGAGCAAGCTTCTCACCGCTTTGTAGCCTAGCCTGTCCCGACGTGACGATCAAGTGGATTCCACCTTGGGCCAGGGAGCCATCACTGCCCCCGCAGGCTACGGTGCCGAGGAGAGTGAAGATAATCACCGTTATTCCTAACCCAATAGTCAGCCTTGATCTCTGAGCCTGCTTTGCTCCGGCTGGTCCTTCGCGGAGTCTATCCTGAGCGCGGTCGAAGGGCTCAGGATGAAAATTTGCAATCCAGCCGCCAGACCGCCGGATTGCAAATCCGGCGAGAGCGGAGGTTATTCTTTTACGGGCCTTTTGCTTCTTCTGTACGTTATTCATTGTCCACCTCGCTCCCTTGCTCACCGGACGCCGATGACCATTTGGGTAAGCTGAAGGTGAAGCGTGAGCCGCGCCCCACCTCACTCGCCACCCAGATTTTTCCTCCCTGGAGCTCGACCAGTCTCTTGGTGATGTAGAGACCCAAACCATAGCCGTACTGTTCCTGGTCGTCCCTGGTATTCACCCGATGGAAGCGCTCAAAGATCCTCTCCAATTGGGTAGCCGGAATGCCAATGCCTTCATCAATGACGCTGATCACGACCTCCTTGTCGTCCTCGCTGACTTCAACGAAGACCCGACTGCCTTTGGGGGAATAGGTAACAGCGTTCTCCAACAGGTTGTCAAGGACCGTCTGGATCTTGCCCTCGTCGCCCACGACAGTGAGGGGTCTGTCCGGCATTGTGAGTTCGAAGCGGTGCGTGTTGGCCCGGAGGGCAAAAGCTTCTATCATCTGCTTGAGCACGGGTTTCAGAACCACTGGCCTCTTCTCCACCTGGACCGTGCCCGCTTCCAGCAGGGAAACGTCCAAGATTTGTTCGACAAACCGGTTCAACCGGGCGCTTTGGAGGTGGATAATGTTCAGCAGGTCCTGTTGCTGATCGCTGCTCAGCTTAGCCTCGCGCATGAGTTCCGTAGAAGCGATGATATGGCTCAGGGGAGAGCGCAACTCATGGGAGACCATGGAAATAAACCCTGACTTCATGTGATTCAACTCTATTTCCAATTCCTGCGCCAGGCGGACTCTCTCTTTCTCCTGTTTACTCTTATTCAGCACTCTTTCCACGACCTGGGTCATTTCGTCCAGGGCAAAGGGTTTGGCGACATAGTCGTTGGCTCCCAGCCGCAGAGCGCGCACCACCACCTCTTCAGAGCCATAAGCCGTTATCACAATCACCGGGACGAAACACTGACGTTCCCTCAGAGTTTTAAGAACCTCCAGGCCGGACATTTTGGGCATTCTGAGGTCCAGGATCACCAAATCCGGCTCCTCGTTCAAGGCCATGTGCAGGCCCTCTTCTCCGTTCAGGGCCGTTAAAGTCACGTACCCCTGCGGGCCTAACACATAGTCGGTGAGAATCTGGATCATCTCTGGTTTGTCTTCAACGATCAGCACCTTCTCTCCGGCCAAAGAGAGCCTCCTTCAAACTACACGACGGCACACCAAACCATAGGGAACCTGTAAAGATACAACTTGTTTGCTCCGGCTGGATTTGCAATCCAGCCGCCAGGCCGCCGGATCGCAAATCCGGCGGGAGCGGAAAGACCGCACGACTGCGCGCCGGTGCCAAGAGCGGTTAGGTTACACAAAACCGATAGCCGATTCCCCATTCGGTGACGATAAGCTGCGGATCGGCGGGGTCCTCTTCCAGCTTTCGCCGCAAGTATCGGACATACAGCTTGAGGTAGCTCGTCTCGTCAATGTATTCCGGGCCCCACACTTCAGTCAGCAGGAACTTGTGAGGTAGGACCCTGTTTTTATGGGTCACGAAACATTCCAGCAACTTGAATTCCGTAGGGGTGAGGTCCACCAACTTGCCATCCCGCAGCACCAGCCGGCGACTGAGGTCAATGGTCAGATTGCCGATGGCCAGCAAAGAGGGCCTGTCGGTTTGGGATTGAGAGCCGGCACGGCGGAGTAAAGCCTGTATCCTGGCGATAAGTTCAGCCACGCTGAAGGGTTTGGTCAGGTAGTCATCGGCCCCTATTTGCAGACCTCTGACGATATCGGCTTCCGTTCCTTTGGCTGTGAGCATGAGGATCGGCACATTGGACATTTCCCTTAAGCGGCGGCATACCTCCCAACCATCCATGCCGGGCATCATGATATCCAGGATAAACAAATCCGGTTGAAGGCGGTAGGCCTCTTGCAAGCCCGCCAGGCCGCTGGTGGCGATAGCTGTTTGATAGCCTTCTCGTTCCAGGCTCAACTGCACAATTCTGGCCAAGTCCTGGTCGTCGTCAATGATCAGGATGGTCGTTTTGCCCATGGTTCACCCCTTCAATACAGGCAAAGTGAATGTGAAATGGGAACCTTTCCCCACTTCGCTCTCTACCCAGATTCTGCCTCCCTGCATTTCCACCAGCTTTTTAACAATGTAGAGGCCCAGGCCCCGTCCGGGCACCTGGTCCTTTTTCGCACTGATCCGATAATAGGGCTGAAAGAGTTGAGCCAGATGTTCGGGAGCAATGCCTTCTCCTTCGTCGTGTACTGACACCACAATGTCTGTGTGGGCCAGGGTTTTCGCTTCGATGGTGATGGTAGACCCTGTGGGGGAATAGTTGGCGGCATTTTGCAGGAGATTGGTGAGGATCATCTCTACCTTGTCCGAGTCTGCCCAGGCAAACGGCAGTTCACTCTGTCCAGCGAATTGGAAGCGGTGTCCTCGCTGGTCTGTGACCTCGAAGGTTGTAACGACCTGCTGGATCAGAGGCCACAATGTCACCGGTTCGCAGCACACGGTGATCTGGCCAGCCTCAAGTTGTGAGACATCCAGGAGCTCCTCCACGAAAGAGGCCAAGCGAGCACATTGGGAACGCACCAGGTTCAGCATTTCCTGTTGCAGGTCTTTATCAAAGTCGGAGGTCAACATCAATTCCAGGGCGGTCTGCATGTTGGCCAGTGGGGAGCGCAGCTCGTGGGAGACGATGCTGACCATTTCCGACTTCATGCGGTCCAATTCCATCTCCGCTGAGCAATCTCGAATGGCTATGACGCCTCCCATCACCTGATTGGCAGGGCCCAGCAAGGGAGCCAGACTGGCGGAGATGTAAATCGGGCGACCGTCCTTGCGAGCGATCCTCGCTCTGGGGAAGTTGTGCCCTGAGAGTTTCTTGCAGGATTTATCGCAAAGGGATTCACCGCTCTCAGAAAGCAGGTTTAACACTTCGGCGCAAGAGTGGCCGATGGCCTCTGCCTCTCGCCAGCCGGTCATTCGCTCAGCGGCCGGGTTGAGAGAGAGAATCCGTAACTCTCGGTCCACAGTGATCACCCCATCGGCGATGCTGGTGACGATGCGCTCGGTCCTTTTCCTTTCGGCCAGGGTCGCCTCATAGAGCCGGGCCCTTTCGATAGCAATGGCGGCCTGAGCTGCTATGGAGGACAGGGTCCGCAGGTCCTCTTCGCCGAAGGCATTCGCCTCGGTGCTTTGCACGTCCAGAACACCCACGAGTTTCTCACCTACCAGCATGGGCACCGCTATCTCCGAGCCAATCCCTTTTACCCTCTCTACATATCGCTTGTCCCGGCTCACATCAGGGATATTCAGAGGGACCCTGTGGGCAGCCACCCAACCGACGATTTCCTCCTGGCCTATTTTAATCCCCAGCTTCCCCACCGTGTCTTTCAGGTAGCCCCGGGCTGCTTCGATGCGAAGCTCCTCTCTCTTCTCATCGGCCAGCAGGATGGCGCAGTGGACATAACCGAAGGACCTTTGCAGCACTTCGAGGGTGCTTTCCAGAAGTTGATCGAGATTGAGGGTGCGCATCAGGGTGCCACTTACCCGATGCAGAGCCGTCGCCTCTCTCGCTCTTTTGGTAGCTTTCTCGTACAATTTGGCGTTCTCGATGGCGACTGCAATCTGATTGCCGATGGCGGCCAGCAGGTCCACCTCTCGCGAGGTAAACGGCTGCTGGTGGTACCTGGCGACGCTCAGCACGCCGTGCACCTGGCCCCGCGTGCTGAGGGGCACATGGACCTCCGAGTGGATACCCTCCTTGACGGCTACCTCCTCCCTCAGCCGTGGGGCACCTCTAGGCGAGGAATCCACCCGGGCGGG
>JBBIJG010000141.1:0-6753 GCA_037446095.1 Caldilineae bacterium | reverse complement strand
ATTCCGGCTCGCGGCCGGGAATGATCCCGGCCAACTCGCCCAATTCGCGCAAATCGAGTTTGGTTTCTTTAAGCATCTCTCGTTCCTCCTCGATCATGGCCTGTCCCCCTCATCCCCCGCCTTTTTCTCTCCGGGCCGGAGAGAAGGATGGCCTGAGCAGACGCCAGGTCATATGGATGAGGTCCTGAATCCTTTCCCTGGCCTGCCAGGTGTTCATGAAGGGGATGCCGATCAGGCCCAAAGTTTTGGCCAGCCAGCCGTGTTTCCGGGAGCAAAGTTTTTTCAGGGCGCCATCGCCCAGAAACGGCGGCAACCTGGAGAACAGCGGCAAAAAAGCAGCCATGTTCATGGCGAAATCACGGTAAGGGTGTTTGATGAGCAAAGTCATATGATATGATCCGACGCCCTGGTTGATCTGCTCCATGGTCTCGGCATCGAGAAGCCCTTTCCGGAGGCAATAATCTGTCAGAGCGGTTCCGGGGAAGGGATAGAAGACAAAGGTGCTGGTGTTGTCGGCTTTCAGCTCGCGGTTCAAGACAGCCGATTCCCACATCGTCTCGGGAGTCTCGTCCGGCAGGCCGAAAATGTACTCTGTCACCAGTTGGATTCCTGCTTCTTTGATCAACCTGCTGGCTTCTATGATCCGTTCATTGCTACCGGGGCGCTTCAGCACCATCTTGCGCAGCTCGTTGTTGCCCGATTGGACACCCATGCACACCGACCGGCAGCCCGCTTTCTTCAAGGCCCTGACGATTTCTCTGGTCACAGTCATGGGATGCACATTACACTGAAAAGGAATACGGATCTCGGTGGCGTATTTGTCCGCAAACTCCTCCAGCCAACCGATGTCCACCGAGAAGGTATCGTCCTGAAAGTTGACTGTCTTGGGCCGATATTTCTGCTTGTAGAGTTTGAGCTCCTGGATGACATGGTCCACACTCCGGCGGCGGACCGATTTCTCTGGTCGGGGGTTCATTTGGTGATAGAAGCTGTTGACGCAGAAAGTGCAGTGATAGGGACAGCCCCGCCCGGTCATGATGGACACGTTGCGCCAGAAGGCCCCATGCCGATAGAAGAGGTCCTTGTCTGGAAAGGGCAGGGCATCCAGGTCCTGGATCAAAGGCCGCTGTTCGTTGCGGTGGATCACCCCCTGGCTGTCTTTGACCCACAGATTCTGGATGTTGGTTATCTCTTCGCCTCGCTCCAATCTATTGGCCAGTTCCAACAGGGCGTACTCGCCCTCGCCCAGGCAAACCATATCGAAGCAATCTTCCTGCAACACCAGCTCTGGCAGAACGGTGGGGTGGATGCCCCCGATCACTGTCGGCACGTTCAGTTCCGCTTTCAAGGTTCTGGCCATGTCTTTGACGTAGGGGTACAAATTGGTGATGGAGGAGAAGGCCACCAGGTCTGGAGCAAAGTCCCTGGCCTTCCCGACCAATTTCCTGGGCACGTTCAACCTTTGGAGCCAACCGGCGGAGACGTAGAAATTATTGTCCAGACCGGGGTCGTAGATCAGCTCCGTCTGGTGACCGGCCTGGGTCAAGACCGCCGACAGGTATTCGATGCCAAAACTTTCCGCCCCTCGGTAGAAGAACAGCACTTTCATGAACGCATACTCCCCAAGGAGAGGTACACTTCTGACTCTTACAGGGCCTGGGGCGGTGTGAACCGCAGTCGCAGGACGGTGATGACGTATTTGATGCCCTTCTGAAAATAATCCCACACCCTGCTGGCCGTTTTCGACTCCCCGGCCTTACGGGGCACAAAAAAGTAGGGGATTTCCTTTATTTTGAAGCCTTTCTGCCGGGCTCTGTATAGGAAGTCAATGCAGTATTCACCGTAATCACCCCGCAGGGTGATCTGGTCGAAGATTTCTCTTTTGGCTGCAATAAAACCGCTGGTATAGTCCCGGATGGCAAAGCCCAATACCAGGGCTGCGCAGAAGTTGATGGTCCAACTGAAAGCCCGGCCGGCGAAAGAGTGGCCAACGTCCCTGGCCCCTTTGACGTAGCGCGAACCGAGGGCCAGGTCATATTCGGCCAGGGCCTCGACCAACTCGGACAGCTTCTCGGGGGGCATGGAGAAATCGCAGTCCATCCAGGCGATGATGTCGCCCCTGGCGCGGGCGATGCCGGCATTGAGGGCTGAGGTCAGCCCGCGCTCCTGAGTCCGCCGCAGCAACTCGATCCGTTCATCGCTGGTGGCCATCTCCTGAACCACCTGCCAGGTGCCATCGGGCGAATCGTCGTCTACCACGATGATCTGGGCAGGCCGGTTCAGGGCCACCAGAATGGCCCTGATTAAGGGGCCGATATTGTCTCTTTCATTATAGGTAGGCAGCACCACCGATATCTCAGGAGCCGTCATAGACTCTCTCCGCCAAGGGCCTGCCGGGCCTCGAATCAGACCCTATTGTACCTCCTAACCATGATTTTTGCAACTCGCTGTCTCCCATCCTGCAAACGGGCTTACGCACACCCAAATGTCACCCCTTACCTTAAAATTGTCCTGGAGGTCTTGACAACGGAGCTTTTTCGTGATATAATGTTATCGGTAACGTTAACGATAACGGGAAGGATAACGATAGCCAGAAGGCGGTGAGTTGTGAGAAAAGTAACCATTCGAGACGTAGCGGCTGCAGCCGGAGTCTCCCACCAAACCGTATCTCGAGTGCTTAATAACCGGCCTGATGTGGCTGAGGAAACTCGCCGCCGGGTGTGGCAGGTGATAGAGGAGTTAAGATATCAACCCAGTGCCATCGCCCGCAGCCTGATCCAGCAACGCAGTTTTACGTTGGGAGTTGTCATTGCCGGCCTGCAATACGTGGGCCCTTCCCGTACCCTCAACGGTATTACGAAACAGGCCGAAGAGATGGGTTACACCCTCCTGCTCAAGGAACTGCCTCGATTTGACACAGATGACATCCAACCGCTTCTTGACTCCCTGCGTGCCAGACAGGTGGATGGAATCATCTGGGCTGTGCCAGAAGTCGGCAACAATCGAGATTGGCTTCAGAGTCAGCCTCTGGAATTCCCCATACCGATGATTTTCCTCACCATGCAGACGCGACCCGATTTGTTCATTGTCTCTGTTGACAACTATACGGGCGGCCGCATCGCCACAGAACATCTACTGGAACAGGGTTATCGGCACATTGGTCATATCTCCGGGCCGTTGGATTGGTGGGAAGCCCGCCAGCGAAAAGCCGGCTGGCAGGATGCCCTCACCGAAAGAGGTATTCCTGTTGCAGACCATCATTGGGAATCAGGCAATTGGTCCTCTGCCAGCGGAGAGCGGGCTATCCGCAAATTACTTGATGGATACCCGGAGATGGACGCTGTGTTTGTCGCCAACGACCAGATGGCCCTCAGCGTTTTGCAAGTAGCTTGCGAGCAAGGTCTTCGGGTGCCCCAGGACCTGGCAGTGGTTGGTTTTGATGGGATACCCGAAGCGGCTTACTACTGGCCCCCTCTGACGACAGTGTACCAGGACCAGCAAAAACTGGGGGGCACCGCTGTGCGGGAATTGGTCCAGATTATTGAGGCGAAGCAGCAAAACAAAGCGGTGATGGCGCCGAAGACTATTTCGCTTCAACCCGAACTCATTGTCCGGGAGAGTTCCTCTCCAAGACCATGACAACGTCCCCATTGACGGGGACTCTAGCTGACGGATCAGTCAGTAAAAAAGGGGAGATACCGGTTCACTTGGCGGTAAGGTATCTCCCCAGCGCGACCCAATGAACAGCGTCCCCAGAGTGTTTTGCGGACGGGATTGTGCTGTCCATTGGCCCTTTTCAAATTATACAATAAATGGGCCCAAATACCAAATCCGGACTTAACGCCATAGAAACCCGTTTCCTTCATCCAAGAACAGGATTTGCCTTCGGGCAATTGTTTCCCAATTTCTCCATGCCCGGCCATTTGATTTCATGGGTACCACACCGTAGACAAAGAACCAAGGCATAGATACTTGAAAGGAGTGCATCGTGCAGAAAACAACGTTAGGCGTCATCATCGGCAACCGAGGGTTCTTCCCCGACCACCTTTGCGAAAGCGGTCGGGCAGAGGTCTTGCGCGTATTGGAAGAGGAAGGGATGACCGCCGTCACCCTGAGCCCCGAGGATACCAAGTTCGGCTCGGTCGAGACGCTGCAGGACGCCGAGAAATGCGCAGCCCTGTTCAAGCAACACCGCGAGGAAATTGACGGCCTGTTGGTCACCCTGCCCAACTTTGGCGATGAGCGGGGGGTGGCCAATGCCATACGCCTGTCCGGTCTGGACGTGCCGGTGCTGGTCCAGGCTTTCCCCGACGAAGCGGGCCGAATGACGGCGGCAGACCGGCGGGATAGCTTCTGTGGCAAGATGTCCGTATGCAACAACCTGTGGCAATACAACATCCCCTTCTCCCTTACGACCTTGCACACGGTGGCACCGGATTCCGAAGAGTTTCGTCAGGACCTGCGTCGGTTTGCCGCTACGTGCCGGGTGGTGCGCGGCCTGCGGGGAGCTAGGTTCGGTGCGCTGGGCACGCGTCCGGCGGCTTTCATCACCGTGCGCTATAGCGAAAAGCTGCTGGAAAGAGCTGGCATCAGCGTCGAGGTCCTGGACCTCTCGGAAGCCTTTGGCCGCGCCCAGCGTCTGGCCGACGGCGACCGAGAAGTGCGTGGCAAGCTACACGAGATCAGGGCCTACGTGCCCACCAGGGGCATCCCATCTGAAGCACTGGTCAAGATGGCCAAGTTCGCCCTGGTGGTGGAGCGCTGGATGGAAGAGAATGGGCTGGTGGCCACGGCGGTGCAGTGCTGGACCTCTATGGAAGAGTTCTTTGGCGTCGTGCCCTGTACGGTGATGAGCATGATGAGCAACGTGCTGAAGTCCAGTGCCTGCGAGACGGACATCACCGGCGCCATCGGGATGTACGCTCTGGCTCTGGCTTCCGGCAAACCCAGCGCCCTGGTGGACTGGAACAACAACTATGGCAACGATCCTGACAAGGGCGTCATCTTCCACTGCAGCAACTTGCCCAAGGATTTCTTTGAAGACTTTGAAATGTCCTACCAGGACATCATCGCCGGGACGGTAGGCAAGGAAAACACCTATGGCACGGTGGTGGGGCGCATCAAGCGTGGCCCCTTCACCTACTGTCGGGTTTCCACCGACGATGCACGGGGCGTCATTCGTGTCTACTTAGGCGAGGGGGAAGTGACCGATGACCCGCTGCAGACCTTTGGCGGTTACGGCGTCGTGAAAATCCCCAATTTCCAGGGGCTGCTCAGGTACATTTGCGAGAACGGTTTTGAACATCACGTTGCGGTCAACCGCTCCCAGGTAGCCGCTGCCGTGAACGAAGCGCTGAGCAAATACCTGGGTTGGGAGGTGTATTACCACACGGGGAACGGTGCCCAGGTCTCATGAACGAATTCAGGCGAAAGCAGACCCGTATTCAAACCTTACTGGCAGAGCACACCCTCGATGCGCTCCTGCTTCAGCGCGTGAGCAGTTTCGCCTGGGCCACATGCGGCGCGGCATCCTACGTGAACACGGCGACTTCAAACGGTGTGGCTACGTTGCTGATCACGCCCTCTGGCCGATACCTGATCACCAACAACATTGAAGCGACGCGGTTGGAGCGAGAGGAGAGACTCGCAGCCCAAGGCTGGGAATTTTGCGTCGTGTCCTGGCACGAGACGCAAGACACTGTGGCCAAGTTGAGCCGAGGGTTGAGGCTTGGCGCCGACGGACCTTACCCTGGGGCAGCCGATCTTTCCGGTGCGCTGGCCCGTCTGCGCGCCAACCTGACGCCGGAAGAGGGCGAGCGCTTTCGGACACTGAGCCGGCTGTGCGCCGAGGCGATGGACCATGCAGCGCGGGCCGTCCGCCCCGGTCAGACCGAGCATCAGATCGCCGGGCTCCTGGCCCGCGAGGCGGAGAGCCGAGGCGTGCAGGCTATCGTCAACCTGATCGCCACCGATGCGCGAATCTTCTCCTTCCGGCATCCCTTACCGACCGACAAAAAACTGGAACGCTATGTCATGCTGGTGTTGTGCGGGCGACGATGGGGGCTGGTGTGCTCGCTGACGCGGCTCGTTTACTTTGGCCGGCTGCCAGAGGACCTGCGCCGCAAAGCGGAGGCAGTGGCCCGGGTTGACGCCACCTTCATTGCCGCCACCCGCCCCGGCCAGACCCTCGGCCAGATCTTCCGCCAGGCAATGGCCACTTATGCCGAAACCGGCTTTCCCGACGAATGGCATCTGCACCACCAGGGTGGACCGGCGGGCTACGAACCACGCGAGTATGTCGCCACTCCCAACTCGGCCGATGTCGTTTCGGTCGGGCAAGTCTATGCGTGGAACCCATCCATCACCGGGACCAAGTCGGAAGACACCATCCTCGTGGGCGACAAGGGCAACGAGGTGCTGACTGCCATTGACGGTTGGCCGACGCTGACGGTTACAGTAGACGGTCAAGAATACAAGCGTCCCGCGATCCTGGAGAACCCATGACTCTCAGTAGACCCCAATTGGGTCACAGAGTGGAGGCTTTGGCCGAAGAGTTCTGTCTGAAGGCTCCACTCCAGATGGTCCATTGTAACCTGCTGAGTGAGAAGGGAGGTGAGGATAGCTGAAAGTTGTGTTTCCAAGTGTTGTTTTGTTATTCACGCTTTGGGCTCTCCCCAAGAGAATCTAAGGAGGAAGCCCGACCTATCTTTCAAAAAAAGGATCATGAACAGGGAAATCCTTGAGGCCATTCAA
>JBBIJG010000140.1:0-6787 GCA_037446095.1 Caldilineae bacterium | reverse complement strand
TTGGCAAAACCACTCTGGCCGGGCTGTTGGCCCACATTTATGCCGGCCAGGGCCAAAAAGTGTTGGCCATTGATGCCGACCCTGCCTCTAACCTGGCTTCGGCCCTGGGTTTCCCCGAAGACCTGGTGGCCCGGATCACGCCCATTGCGGAGATGGAGGACCTGATCGCCGAACGCACGGAATCCAGGCCCGGCACTTTCGGCGGATTCTTCAAGATGAATCCCCAGGTGGATGACATACCCGATCGCTTTGCCGTCACCCACCGGGGGATCAAACTCCTGGTCATGGGCACTGTTGACCGGGGCGGCTCCGGCTGCGTCTGTCCCGAAAGTGTGCTCCTGAAGAACCTGGTCACCCATCTCCTGCTGGGCCGCGATGAAGTGCTGATTATGGACATGGAGGCTGGTATCGAGCATCTGGGACGGGCTACAGCCCAGGCCGTGGATGCTTTCATCATCGTCGTCGAACCGGGGAAGCGGAGCTTGCAGACGGCCAGGGCGATCCGGAAATTGGCCGGCGATATCGGGATCAAGCGGGTCTATGTCGTCGGCAACAAGATGCGGGACCAGGCAGACCGCGACTTTGTCCTCCAGAACCTGCCCGATTTCCAGGTACTCGGCTTTATCTCCAATAGCACTAAAGCCATTGAAGCCGACCGCCGGGGCATCCCGGTTTTCGATCTGGACACCACTATGGTCGAAGAAGCCAGAGCGATCGCCGCTAAATTGGAAGAATGCACATCCAACCCTCACTCCCTGCCGACAACTATCTGAGAGCGTGGGCGTGTGGGGTCCCTAATTTAATTTTAAGGAGAACACGAACAATGGCATTGGTTCAAGATTTCATCGAACTCTTCTTGCACCTCGACAAACACTTGAATGTGGTCATCCAGAATTACGGTGTCTGGACCTATTTACTCTTGTTCCTGGTCATTTTTTGTGAAACCGGTCTGGTGGTGACCCCCATCCTGCCCGGAGATTCTCTGCTTTTTGCCGCCGGCACCTTCGCTGCCCTCGGCTCCTTGAGGGTCGAATGGCTATACATTCTTCTCAGCGCGGCCGCCATTGCAGGCGATACGGTGAACTATTGGATAGGGCACTATGTGGGACCTAAGGTGTTTTACAAAGAGAATGTGCGTTTCTTGAACAAGAAGTATTTGGACCGTACCCATCAATTCTATGAGAAGCATGGGGGCAAGACGATCATCCTGGCTAGGTTCATTCCCATCATTCGCACCTTTGCGCCCTTTGTGGCCGGCATTGGAAGCATGACCTATTGGCGTTTCATAAGCTACAACGTTTTAGGGGGACTGGCCTGGGTGGCGATTTTTGTTTTCGGGGGCTACTACTTTGGTAATATTCCCATTGTCAAGCGTAACTTCACCCTGGTCATCCTGGCGATTATCTTCATATCGGTTATGCCTGCGGTGATTGAGTTTTTGAACCAGCGCTATCGGGCTGGCCATCCTGTAGGGGCGGATTGCTCTGCTTCAAAGGCCCAAGAGAGAGAGGATGGGTAGTCACGCTGTTGGACGGCTTTGGGTTTTGCCTTTGCTCGCTCTGCTAGGGGCGTGCACGTTGCCCTCTACCCCTGGGTCAATCTCTCAACCGACGCCTATCCCTGCGCCTACGGCCACTCCCCGACCTGAAATCGCCTATGCCCATGACCCGACAGCTCTCATCGTCGAGGCCGACACCCTCAGCCCAGAAAGTTCAGGGGCTCCATGGAACCATGTGCCAACCCTGCGCCTCTACGGTGACGGGTTAGTGGTCTACGCGGGCGAACCTGCCCCGACCCACCTGGGAACCGACGCTATCGTCATGACCGGTTATCTCTCAGAGGGGGAGGTGCAGGACATTCTGTGGTTCATCCAGGAGGCCGGCTTCTTCGACTTGCAGGCGAAGCTCCCGGCCGAGGTGGGCACCGCCTACGTCACCGTCAACCTGGCCCAGCGGTCCCATCACGCCCGGGTCTATGCCCCCAGCTCTGAGGACATGCCGGCAGCCTTCGCCCGCGTTTACAGGCGCCTGACCGAGATCAGGCCCGCCGATGCCAGGCCCTTCGTGCCCACCTGGGGGACTTTGCACGCTCGCCCGTTCACGGGCCGGGTGAGCGAAGTCGTCCGCTGGCCTGGGGAGACGGGCATCAACCTGGCCGACGCCGCCAGAGGGATTCCCCTGCAGGGAGAGCTCTTCAGGCGGGTATATCACCTCTTGTCGGGGCGGCCGGGCCGCCAGGCCTACCGGCAGGACGACAGCCTCTATCAGGTCTGGCTGCGAGTGGACTGGCCCCGCCGCCTGCCGCTGAGCCATTTGCTGGGCCGGGTGCTGGCCTCGCCTCAGGATTTTGAGGGGCGGGAGGTGACCGTGGTAGGCTACTATCGGGGCTGGGACCTGCTGGCGGAGGCCGGCACCCCGCCGCCGGTAACACGCAGCGACTGGGTCATCGCCGACGCCACAGGCGCTATCTACGTCTCAGCCGCCAGCGCAGCCCCGGCCGACCTGCCTTTCGGCCCCGGGTCTGGCCATGACCTCTGGCGGGTATTACACCTGTCGGGCGTGGTGCGGCTCACCGCGGCGGGCCAGCCTTACCTGGAAGCGGCCTGGGTGCAATTGGCGGAAATGGATGAGGGGCCAGAAGTGCCTGAACCTGCCCCCTTGATGGAATTGGAGTCGCCGATCATCGCCCTTCACCGTACCGGCGGGATCGCCGGCCTGGTTCAGCACCTCTACGTCTACGAGGATGGTCGCTTCGTTGCCGAAGACGATAAAAGGGGGCAACACAAGGAAGGTGTTCTCACAGCGGACGAGATGAACCGCCTGCTGGCCTCCTTCGCGGAAATCGGCTTCTTTGATATGAATCACCAGTACGGCCTGAGCCGCCCCGATTGCTTTGTCTATGTGTTGACCTTCCGTCAGGGGGAGCGAGTCAAAGCCGTGCGCACCTTCGATGGCAGCGTTCCAGAAGAATTGGAAGAGATATTGGCTCCCCTTATCGCTCTCTTGGACCAGGGGTGGTAGTAAGAACCTATCCGAAAACAGGTGTGGGACAGCCTGTCCAGGCTGTCCGGGCAGGCTGGTTTTCGGATGGGCTAAGGAGGTAGCCAGATGAAAGAAGCGATGCTTTACGAAAAGCTGGAGAACCACGAGGTGCGATGTGTGCTCTGCGCCCACCGCTGCCTCATCAAACCTGGCCGACTGGGAATCTGTGGGGTGCGGGAGAACCGGGACGGCACGTTGTATTCCCTCGTCTACGCCCAGGCCGTCTCCGCCAACGTGGACCCTATCGAGAAGAAGCCCCTCTACCATTTCCTGCCCGGCACCGGCGCTTTCTCCATCGCCACTGTCGGCTGCAACTTCCGCTGTGCTTTTTGCCAAAACGCCGACATCTCTCAGGCTTCCAAGAAAGGAGGATGGGGACGCTGGGGACAGGAACTGTCCCCAGCCCAGGTAGTGGATCTGGCCCAGAAGTACCGTTGTGCCAGCATCGCCTATACCTACACCGAACCGACGGTTTTCTTTGAGTATGCCTACGACACGGCCAGGATAGCTACCGCACGGGGCATCAAGAACGTCTTTGTCACCAATGGCTACATGACCGAGGAAGCCCTGCGCCAGATCGAACCCTATCTGGACGCAGCCAACGTGGACCTGAAAAGCTTCAGCGACGCCTTCTACCGCCGCATCTGCGGAGCTCAACTGCAACCGGTACTGGATGCCATTCGCCTCATGCATCAGATGGGTGTATGGGTGGAAGTGACTACCCTGATCGTCCCCGGCCACAATGATGGCGACGAAGAATTGCGCCAAATCGCTCGCTTCCTGGCCGACCTCAGTCTGGACCTGCCCTGGCACATCTCCCGCTTCGTGCCCCATTACAAAATGACGGACGTGCCTCTCACGCCGGTGGACACCCTTCACCGGGCAGCCGAGATCGGCTACCAGACGGGGCTGCGATATGTGTATGCAGGCAACGTGCCTGGCGACCGTTACGAGAGCACCTACTGCCCTAACTGTGGAGAGGTAGCTATCCAACGTTTTGGCTACCACACCCAGCTCAGGCTCGCTGGGGACCGCTGCAGAAAATGTGGCTATCAGTTGGCCCTGGTGACGGGGTGAAATTGCCAAAAAATCCCAAGAATGGTAAAATGATAAGCAGTGCCAGCACCATCTGGCACTGCACTTTCAACAGGAGGCAGCGAAATGGATTTGTTTGAAAAATGCAGGGGCTTTTTCTCGGACCCGGAGGTGGCTCAGGCCATGGGGTACGCGACCAATCCTCGCACTGCCCAGGCCTGGGGACTCTATCCGTTCTTTATCCCCCTGGATCAGACCGAGGGAACCGAGGTGACCATTCAGGGCCGACGGATGATTATGATCGGTTCCAACAACTACCTGGGGTTGACCACTCACCCCAAAGTCCGCCAGGCTGCCATTGATGCCATCCGCCAGTTTGGCACCAGTTGTACAGGTTCGCGTTTTCTCAACGGCACTCTGGCCATGCACCAGGAGCTGGAGGCCAAACTGGCCGAGTACGTGGGTAAGGAGAAGGCTCTGGTGTTCAGCACCGGCTATCAGACCAACCTGGGCATCATCTCGGCTCTGATCGGCAAGAGCGATGTGGTCATCATTGACAAGGAAGACCACGCCAGCATCGTAGACGGTTGTCGTTTGGCCCTAGGCCAGATGAAGCGCTTCCGTCACAACGACATGGCCGATCTGGAGCGGGTTTTGCAAAGCTGTCCTGAGAAGGGGGGCAAGCTGGTAGTCGTGGACGGCGTGTTCAGTATGGGGGGTGACATCGCACCCCTGCCAGAGATTGTCTCCCTTTGCAAGAAATACGGCGCCCGCCTGATGGTGGACGATGCCCACTCTCTGGGTGTCTTGGGCGGCGGACGAGGGACAGCAGCTCACTTCGGCTTGACCGAGGACGTGGACCTCATCATGGGCACCTTCAGCAAATCCTTTGCTTCCATAGGGGGTTTTGTGGCGGGCGACGAAGCAACCATCCACTGGATTCAGCATTTTGGCCGCTCCCTGATCTTTAGCGCCAGTCTGCCTGCTCCCAATGTGGCCGCTGTTTTGGCCGCCTTGGAGGTCATGAAGGGCGAGCCAGAACGGATCGAGCGAGTGAACGCCATCGGTGAGAGGATGCGGCAGGGCTATCAGGAATTGGGGTTCAACATCGGTGGGAGCCAGACCCCCATTATCCCCATCATCATTGGCGATCAGATGGCTACCATCATGATGTGGAAAGCCCTTTTCGATAACGGTGTTTACACCAATGTCTCTCTTCCCCCAGCGGTGCCGGCCGATAAGTCGCTGCTCCGTACCAGTTATATGGCTACCCATACCGACGAGCAACTGGATCGGGTGCTGGAGGTCTTTGAGAAAGTGGGCCGGGAACAAGGGGTCATCTCAGCTTAGCCTCCCGCCTTGGGAGACCTTCGGCTTGGGGGCCGATGCACGCACCCTGGCCACTATTTGCACAAAACTTACGCTGTCCGGTGGTCAAGGTGCGCAATTCAGGCAAGTCGCCCCTCAAAGGTTTCCAGCCGGGCGTCCATACAGGCGGACGGCCAAAGAAGGATCGTATGGCTCAAAGGAGGATCGTCGAGTACCACCCGACCATCAAAGAGTTACCGGTGAGTGAGCGGCCACGGGAGAGGCTGGAACGCTACGGGGCGGGGGCTCTCTCGAACGCCGAACTGCTGGCCATCATCCTGCGTACCGGGGTGGGAGGGGAAAACGTACTGAACTTGGCCACCCGGCTTCTGGCCAAGTACAATGGGTTGCTTGGGCTGGCCCGGGCCAACTTCGGCGAGCTACGCGCCGAGAAAGGGCTGGGGGTAGCCAAGACGGCTCAACTCAAAGCCGCCCTGGAGTTGGGACGCCGGCTGCTCCTGGCTTCCCCTGAAGAACGTCCTCAGGTCAAATCCCCTGCCGATGCGGCTAACTTGCTGATGCTGGAAATGAGCCTCCTGGAGCAGGAACACCTCCGCACTATCTTGCTGGATAGCAGAAACCACGTCCTGGCCATCGCCACCATTTACATCGGCAGCCTGAACACCAACGTGGTGCGGGTAGGTGAGCTCTTCCGGGAGGCCATTAAGCTCAACAGCGCGGCCCTCATCGTCGTTCACAACCATCCCTCCGGCGATCCGACTCCCTCGCCTGAAGACATCAGGGTGACCGAGTTGATCGTGCAGGCCGGCCAGTTGCTGGACATCGAGGTACTGGATCATTTGATCATCGGCCAACAGAGGTATGTGAGCCTGAAAGAACGGGGGCTGGGATTCTGAGGTTAGTGTTCCCCTGTCAGGGGCACGAAAATGACCCCGGTGATGTTCTTGGAGATGAGTTCATCGCCTTGTTTGGTGATTTGCCAGAGGGTCTGGTAACTGCCGGGAGGGCCAACAGGGATAACCAGACGCCCACCGTCGGCCAGTTGTTCCACCAGGGGCTGGGGCACATGGTCAGGGGCGCAGGTGACGATAATAGCGTCGTAAGGGGCGTACTCTTCCCAACCATAGTACCCATCGGCATGTTTGACCTTGACATGGGTGTAGCCCAGTCTTTGCAACCTCTCTTTTGCCTGCTCCGCCAGTTCTTCGATGATCTCCACAGTGTAGACTTTATCCGTCAGTTCGGCCAGGACTGCCGCCTGATAGCCTGAGCCGGTGCCGATTTCCAACACCTTCTCTCCATGTTTCAAGCTCAGAAGCTGGGTCATCAAGGCCACGATGTAAGGCTGAGAAATGGTCTGACCGTAGCCAATAGGCAGCGGA
>JBBIJG010000139.1:0-6816 GCA_037446095.1 Caldilineae bacterium | reverse complement strand
TCTGTCCCGATTGTGAAGATCAGGGGCTTTTTCCCCCTGGACCGAAAACTGAGGCTGCGCAGCGACCACTGGAGTGAAGGCGCGGCACGGGTAGCGACGCGGATGGCCCTGCGAGCGGCATCGTTTCAAAAGGCGGCGGAGGACTATGCCGATGCGGAGGGCAGTTCCATCTCGCGCATGAGCGTGTGGCGTATCGCCACCGGTGCTGGCCAGGTGCTGGCCCGGCGCAAGGAAGTGGAGGCCGAGCGGGCTTCGGCGCCTGCCCGGCGGGGTGAAACACCTCAGACACGGCGGGTAGAAGAAGAGCGTCCCATCCAAGGGCAAGGGAACATCTCAACGGATGGCACCATGATCCTGATTCGCGGAGAAAGGTGGAAGGAGGTCAAAGTAAGTGCTTTCTCGCAGGTTAAGGTGTTGCCACCCAGTCTGCGTCCCAAGCGGGCCGCTGGAGCCGAGGGACAACCCGGTCGCCGGGATAATGATCCCAGGGTCAAACTGAGTCAACACAGCTATGTAGCGGGCCTGTGGGAGGCGGACGAGTTTGCCCCGTATCAGTACGCAGAGGGGCTGCGTCGAGGTCTGGAGCAGGTGGAGAAACTCAGTTCGGTCAACGATGGGGCCCCCTGGATTGAACGTATTACCTTGACCAACTTCCCGCACGCTACACAGATTGTGGACTGGGACCACGCCAGCGGTCGCTTGTATACGGTGGCCAAGGTGGTCTTGGGTGAGGGGAGCGCTCAGGCGATGAGCTGGGTCCAGGCTCGGCTCGATAACCTATGGGTTGGTCAGGTGGAGGCGGTGGTGAAGGAACTCCAAGCCTTGGATCTGGATCAAGACAAATGGCCTGACGAAGTGCGTCAGGCGCCCGGCTACTTCGAGACGAACACGGAGCGGATGCGCTACAACCGGTTTCGCACCGCAGGCTATCCCATTGGCAGCGGAACGGTCGAAAGCGGGGCCAAGAACGTGGTTCAACATCGTATGCATCGTCCAGGGCGAGGGTGGGAGCGCAAATATGCCAACGCCATGCTCGCCTTGCTCAGCGAGTACCACAGTGACCGCTTTGAGCAAACCTGGCTTCGCCTCTGCCAGCCTGCCGCCTGAAGTCTCCGACACTTTTGGGATATACCCCTTAGCACACAGGGTCTTGTTTTTCGGCGGGCCTTATGATATAATGGCCTTACTGGGGGCTAGAACCGCCTCTGGGGAGAGGAGGACACAGTGCAAAGAGGATTGACTTTCGGCGACGGTTTCATGTTCGGCTGTGGGTTTATCACCGCCTGGGTATTGGTCGGGATCATCGTCTCTATCCTGACTGTCTTGATCATCCTCATCTTTGGCGCGGGCCTGGCAGGGATTTTGGGAGGCATACTGAAGCCCCAAAGCTGGCTGGGTTTGGCCTTCGTCTGAGAGGGCTTGGGCCACCCGAATCCATTCCTCAAGGCTTAAGGTCTGAGCGCGGCGGGTCTCGTCCACGCCAGCGCGCCGCAGCGCTTCCACCACGGTCCCGACCGGCAACGCCAGTCCCTGCCCCAGGGCGTTGCGCAACTGCTTGCGTTTCTGCCCAAAGCCAGCCCGCACCACTTCAAGGAGACGCTCCACATCGCCCACGTCTCCTGCAGGTTTGTCGTAAAGGTCAATGCGCACCACGGCCGAGTTGACTTTGGGGACGGGATAAAAGGCCCTGGCCGGGATACGGGCTACGATTCGGGGACGCCCATAGAGTTGTACGCTGACAGCAAGCAGGCTCATCTGACCTGGACTGGCGGTAAGGCGCCGGGCTACCTCCCATTGGACCGTGAGCACGAGACATTGGGGCTTGACTTCGGCTGTCAGCAGATGACGCAGGACAGCCGAGGTGATGTAGTAGGGAAGGTTGGCTACCACTTTGTAACCCGAGGAAAGTTCCCGCAAGCCCTGCCTTCCGGGTTCCATCTCCAAAATGTCACCGTGGATGATCTTGACGTTGGGGAAGTCGGCCAAAGTTCGGAAGAGGACTTCCACCAATCCCGGGTCTAGTTCGACGGCAATGACTTGTTTCACCTGCCGGGCCAGAAGACGGGTCAATGTCCCCAACCCTGGACCCACCTCCAGCACCACATCCTGCGGTTCAAGGTCGGCTGCGGCCATGATGTGCTTCAGAGCTCCTGGGGAGCTCAGAAAATGCTGGCCTAATCTCTTTTGGGGTTGAAGGTTAAACTCCCGCAGAAGCCTGCGCACGTCCATACGCCTTCCCCTATCTTCAGGGCTGCCGTCAGACGGGGGGCCAAATGCCAGCCCACCCCCGGCTCAGCTGTCAGAGACCTGAGTCCCTTGAGCCCGGTCTAACGCCGCTCTCTGGGCCAATTGGGCAAGACCCAACGTATCTCACTCTCTGGGGGCATCGGCGTGAGCACATAGACATCCACCCACTTGTACCATGGAACCAGGTTGTCCTCATCATAGCCCAGGTCAATACGTCGGCCCTTAATCATGCCGCCGGTGTCGCCCGCCACGCCCCGGCCGTAACCGGGCACGTACACCTGGGAACCCAGGTTGATCACCTTGGGGTCAACGGCGACGATGCCCTTCCTCATGTCCCAGCCGAGGAAAGTCTTGCCATAATGAGGGTCGTCAGGTTCTTTACCGCAGGTAGCCGCCGAATAAGAAGTGGCCAGCATCCTTATCCGGCGCCAGTACTCGAGGACCCCCTCGGGCGTCTCTAATTGCCGCACCACGATATGGGTGCCATAGGCGATGATCTTGGTTGTTGGCTCGTGGTCAATCCACTCGTCCTCCATGACCCGGCTGACTTCCTGGCCGTTCTCGTAGATGACCCGGAGACGGCGTTTGGTCAAACCGTCTGCGCCTTCCTGGTGCAAGCGTTGCTGGTCTAATTCTAAGCCGGGATCAGGCTGCCAGGCTGTCTCAAAAGGTATGGGGTCCTGCTCCATAGCGATGGCCTCTTTCACCCGCACCACCTGGATGGCCATACCGCTGGCGATCGGGACATCACCCTGGGGTTCAACTCGGTCATTACCCACCAGAGCCACGGCCTCCTGGGCCAGGACATCGGCCACTGTCCCCTCTCGGACACGGGTCTTGATGGTATGGCCGTCAACGGCAATGGTTACCGGCACCGAGCGTTGGATGTAGATGTGCATCCCGGTGGATACAGGGCTGTCCAGGCCAGGCTCGACCTGATCGCCCAGGTACAAAGTGATGCCCTCAGCGAGCAGAGCTTCCCCTACGGTGGGATAGGCCGTGTAGATGGTGAGAGGTACCCCGTCATCGTGCACGTGGATCGGCACAGCTCGCCGGAGCACAATATGCAAAGGGGCAATTTCAGCCGAGAGACTTTTGCTCCGCAGGCTGCTGAATCCCAGGCTTCCTGGCGAGTTGAACGTTGCCAAAGTGGGAAATTCTGCGGCCAATGGTGACTCCTGACCATTGACGATCACCCGGTCTTGGGGTTTGACTGAGATGCCCCCCTCGTGCAGCATGTCGGCTACCCTGGCCGCGTGGGTGCGCAGACTGAGGACCCGACCGTCGGCTGCGATGGTCACCAGCCTGGCCTGCTGTACGGTGATCGTGTCACCGGACCGGATGGGGGCGCTCAGGCCTGGAGAGACCCGGTCCTCGGGATAAACTTCTATGCCTGCTTCGTTCAAAAAAGCCCCGACCGAAGCTTGATGGGTGCGCAGATGCCATACCAGGCCGTTGAGGACCAGGGTCACCTCAGTCTGGGTCGAAAGGTAGCCTGCTGTCATCAGGCTGCCCAGAGCCAGCATAAGGGTGATAGCCCACAGCCCTGGCTGAGGCCGCCAGCCTATCACATTCCTGATAAAGCTGCGCCACCCTGGCGCAGAACTCTCAGTCTCCATTTTCCTCAAATTCCAGTTCAAAGAGCACGGCCTCGTGGCTGAAACCATGCTGGCGGTAGAACCTTTGCGCGGCTTCATTAGACCGTTCGGTGCTCACCTCGATCTCACCGCAACCAGCCGCCCGGCAACGCTCGATGGCCTCAGCCACGAGTTGCCGGCCGATCCCCCGCCCCCGGTGACCTTGCTCCACCACCAATTCATTAATGAGGGCCGAGGGGGCGCGATGGAAGAGGGTGTGGCGGAAACTCAGACTCAAAAGTCCCACCACCTGGCCTGCCTCCTCTGCCAGAAGCACCTGATAGGTCTTCCTGTCGGCCATCTTGCGCAGGTTTGCCTCGATCTGGGCGGGGGAAACCTCCCAGCCTTCGTAACCACCAGCTTCAATTAACTGGGCCATCAACTGAGCAATGATGGCGCTATCCTGGACGGTCGCTTGACGGATTTTCATTGGCGGCTGTGGATATAGAGAGGGGCGAGTGAGAACACCCGCCCCACGGATAAGACCGGTCGTGCACCCCCTGTCGAATCTGGCCTCCTGGCTTGCCAAGGTCAGCCGGCTCTGACCAGGCACCCCTGCGGCACCCAGGAGGAACTGCTTACCGCTGCTTCCTTCCGGACCTGACGGGGTTCACAGGCTCCTGCCGCGCAGGACCCAATCTTCAACGCCGCCGAATCCTGGTAGACCCAACAAGCGCAGACCCTCGAGGGGGAATTCGACCCCGCTATAGCGGATTTCGGGTACAGGGCACCGCTAGCTCCCCGTCTAGCACGACCAAAATTATGTTACTCGATTAGAGGCAATTTGTCAAATGTGGCGGAGAGGGCGGGATTTGAACCCGCGAGGCTCATCGCCTACACGATTTCCAATCGTGCGCACTCGACCGGACTATGCGACCTCTCCAGGTGAAAGCATTATACCATTAACAAGTAAATCTTTCAAACTGACGAAAGTCAGGGATCGCGCTCCGTTTCAAGCCCTTGCCGCCTGGCCCAGGCCTCTCGGACTTCGGCCACCACAAAGAGGGAGCCAGTGGCGCAGATCAGATCCTGCTCTCGAGCCAGCCCTAAAGCGCAGTCTAGAGCCTCTGTGACACTGCGGCTGGAAAGAGGCTCGCAGCCATGAGCCAGAAAACTCTCTCTCAAGAAGTGAAGCCCGGTGGCCCGAGGGTGCCGGGCCTGAGTAATAATGGCCTGGTGAACGAGAGGCAAGAGCTCTTGTAGCATCCCATCAATGTCTTTCTCCAACGAGGCCCCAAAGATGAGAAACAAGCGCTCATACCGGAAGTGTTTTCTTAAGGCCATGACCAGTTTATGAGCCGAGTCGGCGTTGTGCGCTCCATCTACCACCAGGAAAGGGGCACGGTTCAGAATTTCCAGCCGGCCAGGCCAACGCACCTGGCGCAGGCCCTGAACGATAGCCTCTTCCGAGATATGGACCCCAAGGGCTGGCAACAGTTCAGCGACCGCGACAGCTATGGTAGCGTTGTCTAGTTGATGCTCACCTAACAAAGGTATCCAATAACGATGTCGAAAAGAGCGCTCATAGCTGAGGGGATGGTCCGGTAATTGGGGAGATAGGTGGTTGGCCGGATTCCTCCCGTGCACGGTGAAGGATTGACCTTCCAGATTGCTCTTTCCTCCCTCCCAGATCCACTGCTTACCGACACGGAAGAGCAAGGCTCCCCGCTTTTGACAGGTCTCTTCGATCACGGCCATCGCCTCTGGTGACTGAGGCGCGCTGATGACCACGGCCCCGTCTTTGATGATGCCTGCCTTCTCGCCCGCAATGAGCGCCAGCGTATGGCCCAGGTATTGGGTGTGATCGTAGCTCAGGGAGGTGATGACGGCGACCAGAGGGGTGACAATGTTGGTGGCATCGAGTCGCCCTCCCATACCCACCTCCAACACAGCCAGGTCCGCCCTTTCTTCCGCAAAGTAGAGGAAAGCCAGAGCTGTCATGATTTCAAAAGTGGTCAGACCCTCAATCTGGCTGACCAACGGTTGCAAACGCGCGGTCAAGTCAGCCACTGTTTGCTCTCCGATGAGCTGACCGTCTAACTGGATGCGCTCGCGAAAGGTGTGCAGATGGGGCGAAGTGTAGAGCCCTGTTTTGTAGCCAGCCGCCCGCAGGATGGAGGCGATCATAGCCGCCGTCGAACCTTTGCCCTTGGTGCCGGCGATATGGACGGATTGGAAGTGGTGTTGCGGATTACCGAGCAAGGCCGTCAACCGCTCCATGCGCCTCAGGTCAAAATGTTCAGGGGCGTAGCGGTAAGCGCTTTGCTTCTCATAGTCTGTAAAGCTGTAAATATAATCCAAAGCTTCTTTATAGGTCCAACGTGGCTTTGCTATCTCTTCTCCCATCGTCACTGCTCAACCTGTCGTTCCAGAACGAGGCCTTGCGCTCGGCTCAAGGTGGCTGTGAGTGCACTCCAGCGGGAGCCGAGGGGTTGGAACGGTCAAAGACAGTTGCGAGGCCAACCTTGGCCGGTAGCACCGGGGCATCAATCGGCTGGGGGGATGGCACGCCCATCCATGACTAGCCAGGCTCCTAGCTGCTGGGCCAGCTCAGCCGCCTCAGCGGTAATGGCTTTGCCCGCTGCCACGGGGATAGTCGGCGTACCCAGTTGAGCCAACAATTTCGCCCGCTGGGCGGCGCGCTCCACATCACCGGGACCTACCCCCCACGAGATTTCCACCACCAGATACACATCCATTTTATCCTCCCAGCGTCGTCCCCGAAGCACCAAATCCGTCTGAAGGAGTTCCCTCACATCCGGCTGAGAGAGCTGCCCTTCTTCCATGGCCTGCTCAAGCAGAGCGCTCCACTCATGGGCCGAAAGCGGATAGATTCTGCGCGCAATGGATTGGAAGTAGGCTGGGGCGTGCTTCTCATAGCGCAACTCCAGAGTAATGCCCTTTAGATCGCTTACATCGCGTCCCATGCTGT
>JBBIJG010000138.1:6699-6921 GCA_037446095.1 Caldilineae bacterium | reverse complement strand
TGATCGTTCCACTGGTGGCTTTTTTCTTTCTGCCCGCTCTGGCCACCGCATTTGTCAACTTCCTCACTAATCCTGGCCTTGAGACTTTTCAAACTCCCTACGGTTACTATAACGGCCATCCATTGCAGATAGCCCAGGGCTGGACCGCCTTCACCAAGAGTGGCGTGACCCCCAAATATATGACCAGCAACGAATGGGCCAATATGACGGGTGGCGCAGCGG
>JBBIJG010000138.1:0-6680 GCA_037446095.1 Caldilineae bacterium | reverse complement strand
AAACTATGCCCAGATGTACTGGGAGACGGGGGCTTTTGCCGCCGGCATCTATCAGCAGGTCTCTCCGGTCACACCGGGCAAGGACTACACGGCCCAGGCCAAAATCCTGTCCATCTGGGAAACCTCGGCTACCCGCACCTACGGCAAGATGTTCAAGCAGGTAGGCATTGACCCCTACGGCGGCACCGACCCCAATTCTCCGGACATCGTCTGGGGACCAGCTATGGGGGAGGACGTCAAATGGGAAAGCGCGAAGACTTCGGCTACAGCCATCTCTTCGACCATCACTCTCTTCATTCTGGTGACCAGCGAGGCCAGTTCTCATCCCAGTTTGCGCAACCAGGTCTTTGTGGACGCTGTCGTGCTGACCGAAGCCCCGACGGCCAGTGCCACCTCCCCCGGTTTCAGCAGTGGCCTGTCTTTCACCGTCAACTGGAATGGCACACCGGCCTATTCCGGTGACACTCTGCAATATGACGTCGAGTACAAGGTGGATGATGGCAAGTGGACCTTTTGGAAAGGCAAGACGCAAAGTGCCTCGGATACCTTTGGCCCCACTTCCCCAACCACCGTAGAGTACGGCCGCACCTATCACTTCCGCGCCCGGGCCTGGGAGAAATACGCTAACTGGCCGGCCCAGGTAGAGGTCAAATTGCCCGGAGTCTTCAGCCAGGGAGACACATCTACCGTGGTGGGTGGAGTCTACGGCTACGTGCAGAACCACTGGGCCTGTCCCCTCGGAGGAGCTACAGTCGCCATTTCTGGCACCGCCTCGTCCACTACCACCAATGGCAGTGGTCGCTATGGCCTTCTCCTGCCGACCGAAGGAAGCTACGAATTAACCGTCAGTCACAGCGAATACAGTTCCCCACCTCCCATCGCCATGAAGGTATACAGCACGACCACCACCATCCCCCTCACCTTCACCCTGCGCCCGCCAGACGATGTGGTTATCAACGGTGATTTCGAGGACGGCCTGACTGGCTGGATGACCACGGGCACAGCGCCCACCGTCGTCACCAGCCCCCTGCGCAGTGGGAACTATAGCCTGGCTATGAGCGGCACAGCACAGATAAGCCAGACCCACTCCGTGAATGGGATGCACGCGCCCACCCTCTCCTTTTGGTACAAAATCTCCAACGCAGACGCCGATGATGCTTTCACCGCCTGCCTCTACCAGGATGATCCCTCAAACTGCGTGACGACTTTCATTGTCACCCCCACCGCCGACGTGGGTTGGACCCATCGGTGGCTGTCCCTGAGCCTGAACGAGGTCTACACCGGGCCCCTCGGCATCTCCTTCAACCTTCAGTGGAACGGCTCTGGGACCACAGTCTATCTGGATGAGGTCAGCCTGGGCCAGGGACCGTACAAAGTCTATCTGCCGCTTACGGTGAAAGAATCCCAGGGGTAGAGGCAAGGCCATTCCGTCGCCTGTGTCTGGCCCGCAAGAGGTCGAGGTAGCGGGGCATGAGCACGGTGTAGAGCCAGTAGAGAGGCCGCGACACGGGGTAATCGTAAGCGCCAATGTGCCGCACAAACTGTCCGCCGAAGCCCTCCTTGAACCGATAGACCCCCCACAGCGGATCGTCTTCACTCAGAACGTCAGGAGCGCCCCACAGGTCGTAGACGGTACAGCCCTCGCTCTTGGCCCAGCACATGGCCTCCCACTGCAAGAGGTGATTGGGCATCCGGTGGCGATGCTTCTCCGTCGAAGCCCCATACATGTACCAGGCCCTCTGACCGAAACGGAAGGCAATGAGTCCGGCCAGCGGCTCCCCCTCGTATTCGGCCAGAAACAGACGAGCCAGACCTGCCCCTATGAAAGCCCCCCAGATGTCGTGATAATAGCTAAAAGGGCGGATGATGAAACCGTCTCGGCGGCTGGTCTCCGTGTACATTTGGTAGAAGAGGACCAGATCACCGAGGCTGCCTGTACGTACCTTGACCCCCCTTCGCGCCGCCAATCGAACGTTGTAACGCGTTTTGGCCTTCATGCCAGCCAGGAGCTCGTCTTCACTTTGTCGCAGGTCAATGAGGATGGTGTTACGGAATTGGATCTGCTCCGAGGAGGGGCGCCAGCCCCGAGCCCACAGAGCCTCAATGACCCGGCCTTCCTCCAGCCGCACGTCGGGATCAATCTTGATGAAGATGGCCCTCCGGGCTCTGGCTAGCTTTTCCAGTGAGGCCAGGACGCAGTTCAACAATTGGCTATCACTGTAGTCCAGGAGGGGGCCTTTGGGCACGTACATCACACAGAGAGGGAAGGGAGGGAGCTGACGACATAACACGGAGGCCACTGCCCGCACCTGGCCATCCTCCTCAAAAAGAAGACGGGTAGGCCTCCAACCGTAGCGGGCCTTGAATTCGCCCCATTCAAAAGATTGCAAGACGTGGCTCCAGGAGGACCTGGCCACAGCTTCATTCCAAAGGCTGCCATCGGCGACTTCCCGGATTACAATCATTTCGCCTCTCCTCTTTTCTTGACATATATTATACACCGTGTTATACTATAACCAAAGAATACCGGACGCTGGGGGAGCTTGGTGAGCCAGGCTGAGAGGAGGCCCAGGTTGGCAGATAGCCGATAGGATCAACTGCCTACGCCTACGAGCTATCAGCTATCTGCCATTAGCCAATGCCTCGACCCCTTGAACCTGACCTGGATAATGCTAGCGGAGGGAAGCGAAGCGAGTGATTTCTGAGGCTGCCAGCCTTATTCAGGTTGGCAGCCTTTTTAATAACGGAAATTTGGAGGAGGTAAAGTATGGCAACGCAAGGTATTTGGCAACTACGCTGGCCCCGAATCCAACTGCCCCCAGCCTGGGGCATCGAGCCGGTGCCGGAAAGCAGCCGTCAACTGGGCCTGCTCGACCATTTTGTCCTCTGGTCAAGCCTGGGAGTGGGGCTGTTGGTTCTGGAAGCAGGCGCGCTGCTGGTGCCAGCCCTCAGTTTGGGCAACGCTCTGGCCGCCATCCTGGTTGGTACGGCTGTGGGGGTGCTCCTGCTGGCTCTGGCCGGGCTGATCGGGGCCGGGACTGGGGTGCCCACCATGGTCCTGCTGCGCCCGGCTCTGGGGTTGCGCGGCTCCTTTCTGCCCACAGCCCTCAACCTGGCCCAGCTCATCGGCTGGACAGCCTTCGAGTTCTGGGTGATGGCCCTGGCCGCCGACCGGATCGGGCAGGCTCTGTTTGGCTTCAGCAGCTACCACCTGTGGCTGATCGTCTTTGCGCTGTGGTGTGTCCTGCTGGCCCTGGGAGGGCCGTTGGTGGTGGTGCGCCAGTGGCTGGAAAAATTCGGCGTGTGGCTGGTGTATGGCGCGACCATCTGGCTGACGGTCGTCGTGTTGACACGCTACGACATCGGCGCCCTGCTGCGCCAGCCGGGTACAGGTGGCCTGCCCTTTTTGCAGGCGGTAGACCTGGTGGTGGCCATGCCCATCTCGTGGATGCCTCTGGTGGCCGACTACAACCGTTTCGCCCGCCATGGCCGGGCCGCCTTCTGGGGCACCTACCTGGGCTACTTCCTGACCAACGTCTGGTTCTACGGCCTGGGGGCGCTTTTCCTGCTGAGCCTCAACCTGCCCGACACCGGACCGGAGCAACTGGCCGCCGCTATCCTGGCTCTGACCGGCGGAGCTGTGGCCCTGGTCGTCATCCTGGTGGACGAGACAGACAACGCCTTCGCCGACATCTACTCGGCGGCCGTCTCCCTGCAGAACCTGTGGCCGCGCCTCTCCCAGCGGCTGCTGGTGGTCCTCATCGGGCTGGTGAGCCTGTTGCTGGCTGCCTTCCTGACCATGACCAAGTACTTTGACTTTTTGCTGCTCATCGGCTCCTTCTTCGTACCCCTCTTTGGCCTGCTGGCTGCCGACTACTTTGTCCTCCGTAGACGGCGCTACCAGGTTGAGGCCATGTATCAATCCGAAGGGCTCTACTGGTACAAGGGCGGAGTCAACTGGGTGGCCGTCGTGGTGTGGCTGCTCGGCGCGGTGGTATACCAGTTAATCCAACGGAGACTGCCCTGGCTGGGAGCCAGCCTGCCGGCCTTTGTGGTCACCTTCCTGGGCTATCTGCTGGCCGCCCGGCTGCTTCGGGCACGGCAACAGTGAGCGAATAGTGACTGAGGAAGCCCTCTCCCAGCAAATCGGCCGGCTTCTGACCCGCCTCCGTGAGCAGAAGCCCCTGCTGCATCATATCACCAACCTGGTGACGATGAACGATACAGCCAACGCTACCCTGGCCGTAGGCGCTCTGCCGGTCATGGCCTATGCCCCTGAGGAAGTGGTGGCTATGGTCGAAGGGGCCGATGCCCTGATCCTCAACCTGGGCACTCCGACCCGGGAACGGCTGGAGGCGATGCTGGCCGCCGGCCGCCGGGCCAACGAGCGAGGCATCCCCATCGTCCTGGACCCAGTGGGCGTTGGGGCGACGCCTTTCCGCGCCGATGCCGCGCGGCGACTCCTGTCCGAGCTAGAGGTGGCTGTCGTGCGGGGGAACGCCGGGGAGATCGGCGCTTTGGCCGGGATGGATGGCCGGATGCGGGGGGTGGAGGCGGTGAGAGGGGTGGCCAACCCAGTGGCCACGGCGACCGCCCTCGCTCAGGCTCAGGGGACGGTGGTCGCCCTGACCGGGGCCCAAGACATTGTCGCCGATGGTCGGCGGGTCTTGGCCGTGGACAACGGCCACCCCCTGTTGAGGGCCATCACCGGCGCCGGGTGCATGGCCACGACGGTGATTGCTGCCTTTGCCGCCGTGGAGTTGGATGGACTTCTCGCTGCGGTGGCCGGGCTGGTCTGTTTCGGACTGGCCGCCGAGTTGGCAGCAGCCGGAGCCCAGGGCCCCGGCTCCTTCAAAGCCGCCCTTTTCGACGCCCTCTACAACCTCACACCGGAGCAAGTCCAGGCTGGGGCCAAAGCCCATTGGCTGCGCCCCTGACCGCCAAAGATCTCCCGACGGAGGCGGGAGAGGGCTCGGTGAGGACACCTTCGCCCATCGTGACTTGACCCCTCCCCGCGTCGGAGAGGGGAACCCCCTTCCCCCTCGTAGGGGGAAGGGCCGGGGATGGGGGCCAGAACCCCTGACCGAGACACACCTGTCCTTTGCGGAGGAAACAATGGATTGGACTCTGTACATGGTCACCGATTCCAAACTCGCACGGGGCCGCTCTCACCTGGAGGTGGCTCAAGCAGCCATCCGGGGTGGGGCGACCGTCATCCAACTGCGGGATAAGGAGGCCACCACCCGGCAGTTGGTGGAGACAGGGCGCTTGTTGCGAGACCTGACCCGTGAGAAGGGCGTGACCTTCATCGTCAACGACCGGGTAGACGTGGCCCTGGCCGTAGAGGCCGACGGGGTGCACCTGGGCGTGGACGACATGCCGGTGTCCATCGCCCGTCGTCTGATGGGCCCGGAGGCGATCATTGGCTTCTCGCCGGAGACGGTCGAGCAGGCTCGCCAGGCCGAAGCCGAAGGCGCCGACTACCTGGGCGTAGGGGCTGTCTTCGGCACAGGCACCAAACCCGACGCCGGCCCGCCCATCGGCGTGGAAGGGCTGAGGGAGATGGTCCAGGCCGTCTCCATCCCGGTGGTAGCCATCGGCGGCGTCACCGCCGACAACGCTGCATCGTGCATTCGGGCGGGGGCGGCAGGGGTGGCCGTGGTCTCAGCCGTGGTCGCAGCAGAAGATGTGGAAGCGGCGGCGCGGCAACTGCGAGAGCAGATTGAAAAGGCGAAAAGAGGCTGAGATGCGCATCTCTGACATAGGCGAGTTCGGCCTCATCCGGCGGATTAGCCAGATGCTGCCCCCGGCGGGACCGGACGTGGTGGTCGGCATTGGAGACGATGTGGCCGTGCTGCGCGCCGGCGACGGGCGGTTCCTCCTGGCCACCTGCGACATCCAACTGGAGGGGGCTCACTTCCTGCGGGATCGGATCACGCCCTACCAGTTGGGGCGCAAGGCGTTGGCCATCAACCTCAGCGACATCGCCGCCATGGGCGGGCAGCCAAAATACGCCCTCATCTCTCTGGGACTCCCACCGGACACTCCGGTCGCCTATGTGGATGAACTCTACGCCGGCCTGCGAACCGAAGCCAAAGAAGCCGGCGTGGCCATCGTGGGGGGCAATATGAGCCGCTCGCCCCTGGGCCTGGTGGTAGACATCTTTCTCCTGGGAGAGGTGACAGCAGAGCACCTCATGCTTCGTTCGGGCGCCCGGCCTGGCGATGCCGTGCTGGTGACCGGCACCCTGGGCGATGCGGCGGCGGGCCTGGCTCTGCTGCTGGACGAGGCCCTTCAGCCTGATGAGGTCCTTGCCGCTCCGGTCAAAGCCGCGCTCCTCACCCCCATCCCACGCCTGGCCGAGGGGCAGGCCATCGCCCACACGGGACTGGCCACGGCCATGATTGACCTGAGCGATGGCCTGGCCAGCGACGTGGGCCACATCTGCGAGCAAAGCGAAGTGGGCGTGCGCATCTGGGCCGGGCGCCTGCCTCTCTCCCCGGCGGTGCGGGAGATAGCTGCTCTGGCCGGCCGGGACCCACTGGAGTGGGCCCTGGCCGGTGGCGAGGACTATGAGCTCCTCTTCACCGCCCCGCCCGAGGCGACCGAGGCCCTGAGGACAGCCGTGGCCGAGGCCACAGGCACGCCTGTGACCGTCGTGGGCGAGATAACCCCGGCCA
>JBBIJG010000137.1:0-6952 GCA_037446095.1 Caldilineae bacterium | reverse complement strand
AGCCACTCTCAGCGTCATACGAGATTCGGATAGACGCGCCGGCAGCCAACCGAATATCCGCCTGTCTAAAGGCCCGCAGTTGACCCATTGAATACCGTTGCAGAACAGCCAAAGGCAAGATTTTCACTGGCGTGATGTAGACCGTTTCCCCGGAATTGTTGACCACGGTGAAATCGGCCACCATCCAGGGTACAGCAGCGCCTCCCCACAGGATGATGGGGACGAGACATAACGGTAGGGACAAAACGGCTACCATGAAAAGTAGCAACGTAGCTGCATTTTTTACGCGCATAAACCTTTCCTCGCTCTTTAAACCCTACGGACAAACGACCAACCGTTGCCCATCTTTGACCATGCCCCCATAGACCCATCGTCAGTCCTCGGCTATGGCGCGCCCCATTGCTCTTCAACAAGCCTTATGAGCGGTAAGGGCGCTAACGCCTCTGCCGAGCACTTGGCTAGCCCTTTGCCTGAGGTAGTCTCAACCAGACAACTACAGTCAAGGCGGCCGGCTGACCTCGAACCTGACGCGACCTGACATTGAATATCTGTATAAAACCCCGGTCCGATGAGTATCAGGTAGATGACCAAGATCACACTCCCGAATACCGGCAGGGCCACTATCATTGTGCGCTTGCCCGTGGGCCGCGCCCCAACACCGACAAGGAACGTTATCAGAGCAGGCAGTGATCCGACTGCTATATAGAAATAGAACGTGGAGGCGGCCATCGGCGGAGCCAGGAAAACTCTCTGTCTCATCAGCCAGACGCCAACAAGCACACTCATCATGAGAACAGCCAGTGTCACCCCACCCACCTTGTTCCATGTCAACTTTTTATTTTGCGTCATGTCAGTCGTCATCGGTGCGCTCCTTGCATAAATTCACTCTGCGTAGCAACGTAGCTGTACTTTAGGGTAATGTGCATTTCTTGTTCCTTTCGCTGGTTTCCGGCCATCCCGCCAACGATAATGCCGCCGGAGCACAACAAGACACATCGGTCCCCTAGCAGCGCTAAATCGCTGTTTCATCTTTAGCCTGATGGCTGCGGAGCCGTCGGGCTCAACGGTTCCAGAAGTAGGCAAAGGTCATCTTGTAAGCTACCTGAGCAAAGTACCACAATGCGCTGGCGATGAAAGTGCCCAGGATCAGCAAGCCCGCCGCTGTTCCCAAAACCAGGGTGAAGCGCAGGTAACGACGGAATCGGTTGGTGATGACCACTTTCCATCACTATGTGGGTCTGCACGCGCGGTGAGTAGTACGCATACCTCTCACCGAACACGCAGATCGCGGCCACCACCAGAGTCAAAACCAGCACGGCAATGCCACCCCAACGATGCCACTGTCGCAACCGCGCTTTTTCAAAGGGCAATAGACGCACATAGCCGCGCACCTGCGCCATCTCCAACGCCTGCCCCAAAGCCAGCGCCAAAACTATGGTGGTCAACACAGATTTCAGCATCTCCAAAGACATTTCGCTCTCCTTTAGCGCACTTCTTGTGGCACTCCTTGATTGCCGAAGGTCTCCCGACCGAGACGGGAGGGGGCTCGGACACCTTCGCCCATCGTGAGGAGGACTACCAACGCCTCCATCCACGCTCAAATGACCTCTGCCCGCAGGGCCTCGATCTGCGCCGGCCGCAGCTTCTCCAGCGGCTGTTTCACCAGCGGACCGGTCTTCAGCGCCGGCACCTGTTCCTCGTAGGCGGGGCGGTCTTCCACCTGGTAGAAGATGCCGATGGGAATGCGGTCGCCCCACTCCTGCGCCCGCTGAAAGGCGGCCATCCGGTCAGTAGGGTCATAGCCCGGCTCCTCCTGCAATTTGTACACGCGGGGCCGGTAATACTCGTAGGAGTTGATGCGATTGAAGGTGACGCAGGGCTGAAACACATCCACCAGAGCATAGCCCCGGTGCTGGATAGCACTGGCAATCGTGTCGGTCAGGTGGGTTATATCACCGGACCAGGAGCGAGCGACGAAGGTGGCTCCGGCGGCCAGCGCCAACGCTATTGGATTGACCGGCAGTTCGATAGCCCCCCAGGGGGAGGTCTTGCTCACCCGGCCCTGGTCGCTGGTGGGCGAGTACTGTCCCTTGGTCAAGCCGTAGATGCGGTTGTCCTGGACAATGTCCACCAGGCCGATGTTGCGCCGGGCGGCGTGCATCATGTGTCCCAGCCCTTCGGCGTAGGCGTCCCCGTCGCCGTGGGTGCAGATCACTTTTAGCCCGTGGTTGGCCAGTTTGACGCCCGTGGCGACCGGCACCGTCCGTCCGTGGAGGCTCATGTAGCCGTTGGCGTGGGTATAGTCGGGCAGCTTGCTGCCGCAGCCGATCCCACTGACCAGCATTACCTGGTGTGGGGCCAGGTCCAGCCGGGCCAGTGCCCTTTTCAGCGCATTCCAGATGCCAAAATTGCCGCAGCCCGTGCACCAAGTTGGACGCACCGGGCTGGCAAAATCGTTCACGTTACTCATGACGTTTCACCTCTTTTTTATTTAGGACACAGATTACACAGATACACACTGATCTTTTCAATCTTTATCTTGTAGATCAGTGAAAATAGTGTCCTAATCTTGTCCGCGCCTTTTCTTCAATTCGTTGTCGTAGATTTTGCGTCGCTGCTCAGGCTTGGGGCCAAAGTTCAGCACCAGGCCAACTTCGTACTCCGTCGCTTTCAAATAGTTCAGCAGTTGAGCCTCGTGGTCGTCGGCGATAGCGCGGGCAGCTTTCAGCTCGACAATGACTTTGTCCTCAACCAGCAGGTCGGCAGAATACTCACCGACTATTTGTCCATCGTAGAATACCGTGATCGGAGCTTGCTGGACTACGCTCAACCCCAGTTTGCGCAGTTCAATCGCCATCGCGTTCTCATAGACTTTTTCCAGGAAACCGTAGCCCAGTTCATTGTAAACCGTGTAAAAGGCTTTCAGTATCTGGCCCGTCACGTCAGCGTGTTTATACTCCACAGCATTCTCCTTGGACACAGGTTTTTCTTTGTGGGACACAGATTTGCACAGATGAACACTGATTTTTTATTTATCTGTGTGGATCAGTGAAAATCAGTGTCCTAATAACCTATTGATGATGTACTCCGGCGAGAGGGGCCGCCCATCGTACTTCAAGATGCGGCCTGCAATCTGATAGCCGGTGGCCATGCGGATCAGGTCGGCCATCTGGCCGGAGTAGTTGCCTTCCACGGCGATGACTCTTTTGGCTGCTGCCAGCATTTGGGCCGTCGGTTCGGCGGGGAAGGGCCAGGCATCTACGATGTGCAGCATGTTGGCCAGTGTACCCTGGACGTTGAGGCGGTCCACTGCCTCGCGTAAGGGACCGTAAGTGGAACCCCAGCTGACGAAGGTGCAATCGGCATCCTGAGGGCCATAGAGAGCCGGTGGACGCATTTCTTGCACCGCCATCTCCAGTTTGCGCATACGCTTGTCCATCATCCGGCGACGGTTGTCGGCGTCCTCTTCGATGTGGCCGTACTCGTCGTGCTCATCGCTGGACGTGGCATACACGGCCTTGGGATGGCCCGGGATAGCTCGCGGGGAGATGCCGCTTGCAGTGAAGGCGTGGCGTTTGTATTCTCTCTCCAGGGTGTCCAGTTCCGCCTCGCTGAGCAGTTCTCCCCGGTCAATGGTCACGGCGTCAAAGTCCAGCGCCTCGAGGTCTACGTCCCGCACCGAGGTGGCCAGAAAATGGTCGGAGAGGACGATGACCGGGCACTGGTACCGTTCGGCCAGGTTGAAGGCTCGCCAGCCGGCCTCGAAAGCCTGCTCGATGGTGCCGGGGGTCAGGACAATGCGAGGAAATTCCCCCTGCGAGGCCCGCAGCACGAACCAGAGGTCACCCTGTTCGGTACGGGTGGCCAGGCCGGTAGAGGGGCCGGGCCGCTGTGCCTCGTAGACGACGATGGGCACCTCGGTCATCCCGGCCAGGCCCAAAGCTTCGACCATCAGCGAGAAGCCGCCGCCGGAGGTAGGAGCCATAGCTCGCACGCCAGCCTGCCCCGCGCCGATGATCATGCAGATGGCGGCGATTTCGTCCTCGACCTGGGCAATCACCACGCCATAGTCAGCGGCGTGGGTGGCCATCCATTCCAGCACCGGGCTCCCAGGCGTCATGGGGTAACCGGCCACAAATCGGCAGCCGCCGGCCAGGGCGCCCATGGCAAAGGCCTGGTTGCCGTTGAGCACCATGCGGGGCGGGGCATCCGGAATCGTCTTCAGCCTGAAGGGGAAATCGGCAGCGTACTTCTGTCCTTCCTTGTAGCCTGCTTCGGAGGCGGCCAGATTGCCGTCTACCACGGCCTGGCCCTTCTTGGCGAAGTTCTGGCGGATGACGCTCTCAATGGGTGCTGGGTCAAAGCCGGTCAGCCCGGCGGCGACACCCAAAGCCACGGTGTTGCGGGCCAGCTCGGTCCCGGCTTTCTCCTTGGCCATCTCGCTCAGGGGAATTGGCAGGGCCAGGACGCCCTTTCCACTCGTGGGCAGGTTTTGCACCTGCCCAGAGTCATAAACGATGGCGCCCCCCTCGACGATTTTGTCCTGATGGCGGAGGATCGTCTCCTCGTCCAGCGCCAACAACAGGTGCACCGGTTCCTCGTGAGAATAGAGTGGCCGGTCGCTGATGCGGACAGAATAAAAGTTGTGGCCGCCCCGGATGCGCGAGTGGTAGTCGGGCAGACCGAAGACGTGCAGCCCACCTCGGACCAGGGCCAGGCAGAGGCCAGCCCCGCTCGATTCCACCCCGTCACCTGCCGCTCCGCCGAGGCGGATGGTCATGCCGTTGGTTGTCATTTCACTCCTCACATCATTGTTCGCAGAATATGCCTTTCTTTGCTCCGGCCGGATTTGCCATCCAGCCGCTGGACCGCCGGAGTGCAAATTCGGCGGGAGCGGGAGTTGGTCTTTTACGGAATTTGCCGCCTGCGCCGCCAAAAGCAGATCATGTCCCGCTCGCGCAGCGCAACCTGAACCAGAATCCAGCCTTGCTCCCCTTGCGCATTGAGGATCTCGATGATAGCCGCCGTGTAGGGGTTGGGAGCCTCGTCGAAAAAGCACACGCCCTCGGCGTCGCAATACACCACCGGTGGTGCGGCTTTTGCCATCCGCTCTGAGACTCTGGCGAGGATATCCTCTGCTTTGTGAGTTGTGATGGCATGCTCGTATTGTTCCATCTTTACCTCCATGCAAGCCCCACGATGGGCGACAGTGTCCACACCCCCGCCCGCCTTGGTCGGGGGGCCTTCGGCGATCAAAGGAGCCCGGGAATGAAGGCACGGGCTACACCCGGCCAAGTCGGCCTTCGCCGACCGAGAGAACCGCCGCAGGGCGGTTTCGCAATCCGGAGCATGCGATTTCAACCGCCGTGTTGGGCCAGTTGGCCCGGAGACTCTCGTATTATGGAAGGCAATTTCGGAAGCTCATCAATAGTTTTCAAGACGCCCATCTGTTGCCCAGGGGGTTATCCATCTAAACAGGTTGTAGACCTCTGGCCGATGCAGACAGCCAGAGGTCCACTGGTCGGATCAGCTACAACGGGTCCTCTAGTCAGCCATCTCTGGCTTCCAGACTTCCCACACCCTGCCCACCAGGTCCGGCCCTGGCTTGAGGGTCGGTTTGCCCGGCTGCCAGCCAGACGGTGTGGCCTCGCCCGTGGCCCGCACATGCTGGAAGGCCTTCACTTGGCGGATCGTTTCGTTGACATGGCGGCCTACCGATGGGGTGAGCACCTCCATAGCCTGGATCACCCCATCGGGGTCAATGATGAACCGGCCACGAATGTTCACGCCCGCCGCCTCCTCATATACTCCGTACACGGTGCCGATGCGCCCGCCCTGGTCGGAGAGCATGGGGAAGGGGATGCCACCCTCCACCATCTTGGACAGCTCCACCTCGTTCCAAATCTTGTGGCTGAAGCGGCTGTCGGTGCTCATCGCCAGAACTTCCACGCCCAGCTCCTTCAACTCCGGATACTTGACGGCAACTGCCGACAGTTCCGTCGGTCAGACGAAGGTGAAATCGCCGGGGTAGAAGCAGAGCAACACCCACTGGCCTCGATAGCTGGATAGTTTGATATTCTTGAAGCCCTCGCCGGCGACATAGGCGGTGGCTTCAAAATCCGGCGCTTCTTTGCCCACCCGTGCCATTGCCATTTTGACTTCCTCCTTTGGTGGGGATACTCCCTCGCTGGGGGCCGGTTTGGCAACCAATGGCCCCCCTGCTGGTTTCACACAGGAATCCATTTCCTTAGCCATCATAGACCTCCTTTTGACTAATCTTGGCTTTCACCAAAGCTGATTCGCTGATAGCCCCTCCTCTCTAGCCTGGAGTTTTCCAGGTACATATCAAAACTAGCCTGCTGCCTCCAGGTCAAACTCCTGAACGTCAAACCAAAAGCCAGTGCGGGTCAGGTAATCGTATTCCCCCTGCAAGATGGTGCGGTGGCCTTCCTCCTGTTCGACCAGGTAGGCGTATATGGCTTTGCCGTCCGGGTCGTCGGTCTTGTCCCTCTGTTGGGAGTAGAAGGCAATGGAATCTTCCTCAGCCTGAATGCCCCGCCGCAAGGCGGTCAGTTCGCGTTCCGGTATCTCCGCCGACTTGACTTCGTCGCCCGTCGGGAAGATAGGTGGGCGGTCAAACTCCCCTGGGCTGATGGCAGCGACCTCTTCTGGCGACAGCCATTTGCCCCTTTCGAGCAACGCCTGGCGGGTGTCCTCGAACAGCCTCAGGTGGCCTGCCTCGTCCCTGGCCAACGACTGGAACATCTTTTTGCCATTGGGGTCACTGGTCTGTTGGGCCGCCTCGGTGTAAAAGGCCAGGCCATCCTTTTCGATCTGAATGGCGGTCTCGATTGCTTTCAAAGTCTCTTGAGTAGGTTTCATTCTACCTCCCTAATCGTTGACCCTGGGGGGTGTTGGGGGGCTTCCGCCCCCCAACCGGGGGTTCGGGGGT
>JBBIJG010000136.1:0-6954 GCA_037446095.1 Caldilineae bacterium | reverse complement strand
AGCCAGGGCCATGTCCACTTCCTCCAGTGTATTGAAAGCCCCCAGCCCGAACCGCACCGTGCCTCGAGGGAACGTGCCGATGGTTTTGTGCGCTGCAGGCGCACAGTGTAACCCCACACGGCACAAGATGCCGTATTCCTCGTCCAAACGCAGCCCCACTTCGGAAGGCTCCAGACCGGCGACGTTGAAAGAAACGGTGGCCGTCTGATGGGTCGCGTCCAGTCCACCGTAGACGGTCACGCCGGGGATGTCGCTCAAGCCGGCAATCAGCCGTTGGGTCAGTTCCACTTCGTGGGCGCGGATGGCGTCCACGCCTTGCCCCAACACCCAGCGCACACCGGCCTCTAGTCCTGCCAGACCCACCGCGTTGAGGGTGCCGCTTTCGCACATATCCGGCAGGAAATCAGGCTGCTCCTCATACTCCGAGCGGCTTCCTGTTCCTCCACGCATGAGAGGTTCTAACTCCCTCAGCTCCACTCTCTCGCCGATATAGAGCCCACCTGTCCCCATTGGGCCCAGGAGGGACTTGTGGCCAGTGAAGGCCAAAAGGTCAATCTGGTCGGCTTCGACGTCAATGGGATAGGCGCCTGCCGTCTGGGCGGCATCAACCAGAAGGAGCAAACCATGCCGACGGGCGATTTCACCCACCTTGGCCACCGGCAACAGCGTGCCCACCACGTTGGAGGCATGGTTGAGGACGATCATTTTAGTGTTTGGTTGGATGGCTGCTTCGACATCGGCGGGGTCGAGGAGACCCTGCGGTGAACACCGCACCACTGCTATCTCCACGCCCTGCCGCTCCAGGGTTCGCAGCGGGCGCATCACCGAATTGTGCTCCATGCTGCTGGTGATGACGTGGTCACCGGGGCGCAGCAAGCCACACAGCGCCAGGTTAAGGGCCTCAGTGGCGTTGGAACCGAAAACCACCCGCAGCGGGTCGGGCGCGTTGAACAGTTCGGCCACGGCCTCGCGGGCTCTGTAGACGATGCGCCCGGCCTCAACGGAGAGGCGATGACCGGAGCGACCCGGATTGGCGCCCACCTCGTTCAAGAAGTGAACCATCGCCTCGATTACCCCTGGTGGCTTAGGCCAAGAGGTGGCGGCATTATCGAAATAGATCATTCTTTGCCCTCTAATGGGTAGGGGCGAGGCACCGGGGCAACAAGGGATGGCCTCGGTGCCTCATCCCTCGTTCACTCGTCGCCTTACTTGGTGATAGTCAGTTTGAACTCGCCCCCCACCTCCTCGACGTGCACCTGGAGGCCGGCCTTCTCGGCGGCGCGGCGCACGTTTTCACGCGAGGTCACGGTCTCCACCAGCACCTCGATGGGGAACTCGCCCGCCTGGATCGCCCTGCGGGTGAGGATGACCGGCTGCGGGCAGGAAAGACCACGGGCGTCTACTATTGTCGTCATAGGAGCACCTCCATTTCTCAGCTCTTCTCACGCATGGTGAAACCGATGACTAGGCAGACCACCAGCCCCGCGATCACCGCCGCCATGCCATACGGCGAAGGGCCACCGACCTTAAGCACGCCTTCTACCACAGCATCGGGTGAGCCAGCCAGGTTGAAGTTGTGGGCAAAAGCGGCGCCGGTGATCATGCCCAGCACAAAGATGCCCGCGTCACCGTCCCCCTCGCCGGCCATGAAGAGCTGACGGCCAGGACAGCCGCCGGCCAGAGCGAAGGCCAACCCGGCCAGCACCATCCCCAAAAAGTTCCAAAGGTGGTTGCTGTGGGCCACCGGCTGGGTGACAAAGCCGGGGCTGAACTGCCCCAGGATCAGGTTCACGACAAAGGCCACCACCAGCAGAGTGCCCATACCACTGATCAGGTGAGTGTCGCCTATCAGGATCACGTCGCGGATGGAGCCCATGGTGCAGAAACGGGTGCGCTGAGCCAGGAAGCCGATGACCAACCCAACGGTCAGTGAAACGAGCAACGGGGCATGCAGGGAACCGGGGCCTTTCACGCTGAAGAAAATGGGGCCGGCGCGGCTGCCGTCCTCGCCAAAGCCATAGAAAGCGGGCTGGAAGATGACCAGCAGCAATAGGACGACCATGATCCCTGGCATGATCCAGCCCACTACCGGTTTGGCTTTATAGGACCGGCCCAGGTTGTAGCCATTCTTCAAGAACCAGACACCGATGGCGATGCCCACGGCCAGGCCCAACAGGGCCAGGATGGCGTTCCAGTCGCCGCCGGCCAGCCGCAGGAGTGCCCGCCAGGGGCAGCCCAGGAAGACCAGGGCGCCGATCATGGCGAACATGCCCAGCACAAAGCGGATGATGGGCGCCGATCCGGTGCGAGGGCGGAACTCGCCAAAGATCAAGGCGGCGATAAGCGCACCCAGCACAAAGCCAATGATCTCTGGACGGATGTATTGCACCACGGCCGCCCGATGTAACCCCAACGCCCCGGCAATATCTCGCTCGAAACAGGCCACACAGATGCCCATGTTTTTGGGGTTGCCCCACTTCTGGAGGAGGGGAGCCAGAATGCCGATGGCTGCCCCGGCTACGATGACTCCCCATCTAGACGCGAAAAACCGATTCAGGGTAGACATTTGTCCTCTCCTTCCTGTAAAAGTGTGGTTATAAGCTATCATTATGATAACTATAACCAAATAGATTATACTCAAAAAAGGGAAGTTGTCAAGAACATCTCGGGGTTGCTCGGCGGGGGGTCTGAAAATGGGGGTAGGTCACCTCACGCGCTGCTCAGGTTGCACCACCTCTCCACCGGCAAACGCTTGCCGACGGGACAGGCGGTCAGGCAATGGATACATTGCAGGCGAGTGACCGGCGTGGGAAATTTCAGCAGTTGCTTCTGACGCGCCCACATTTCCGGTGTGGGGTTGAACTCGGCGAGGCAGCGGGCGCGGTCAAAGCCCTCGGGGCCCAGGGCTCCGGCGGGGCAGGCTCCCCAGCAGATGGTACAACTGGAGCAGTAGTAGTCGTTCAGCGGATGGTCGGGCTCCAGGTCCAGGTCAGTGAATACAGCTCCGAAACGGATACGTGGACCATATTCTTTGCTGACCACCACATTGTTCAGCCCCAACGTGCCCAAGCCAGCCAGCACGGCTGCCTTTTTGAGGTCTATAATCGAGATGCTATCCTCAAAAGTCAGGTGCTCGGCTCGGCAGCCCTTTTGGCGCAGAGTGTGGGCCAGCCGGGCCGAGAGGGCTTCCAGCAAGGTGTAGATGGGCTTATGCCACTTGCGCTGACCTTGATATTGGATGTACATCTCATAGTCGTAAGCCTCGTCCAGAGTGGCGTGGCCCAGCACAACGGCCGAGCGCACCCAGGCGGGAAAAGGGAAATCCTCCGCCGAAACGATGCCTGCTTTATCGAAGCCGTGTTCGAGAGCTAATCTTTTGACCGATGCGCTGTCTAATAGCTTGCTGACGTTCAATGGCGTTACTCGTAGCGGAGAGCGTGAACGATTTCCATTCGCGCCGCATGACGCGCTGGCACCAGAGCTGCCAACACACCAAAGAGCAAGCCAACGGCTATCGCCGCCACCAAGCCGGCATAAGGAAAGACGTAGGTAACCGGGAAGCCACTGACGCTCAGGCCCAACACCAGCACATAACCCAGGTAGAGTCCGGCCAACAGGCCAAATGCCGTGCCGATGGCGGCCAGCAACAGCGACTCGGCGACCACCATTCGCCGCACTTGCCGTTGGGTTGCGCCGATGGCGCGCAACATGCCGATTTCGCGTGTCCGTTCGATCACGCCGATGGCCAGCGTATTGAGCAGCGCAATGAGCGAAGGGAAGGCCAGGACACCGAGGATGACAAAGTAGATGATAAAGATGGAATCAAAGACCTGCTTGTTTTCCTCGAAATAGCTTTTCCCGGAGACCAGCTTGAACTGCGGGTAATCCTCAAGAATGGCCTGCATTTTCTGCTCGACCTTAGCCTGGTCTGCGTCAGGCGCTAAATTCACCTGGATAAAGATGTCCTCGCTTTTGCGAAAGTCCCTTTGCAGGTTGTCCTGCGAGATGTAAGCCGTCAGGATTTTGGCGTTCAAATAGTCGCTGGCAATGGCGACGATCTGGTATTCCTTCTGTCCCGTGGGCGTCGAGAGCCGCACCGTGTCCCCCACCTGGAGCCCTGCCTGAGCGGCGAAAACGCCGTTGGCAATCAGAGTACGCTCATCCGCCAGCTTGCCGTAAGCCGTCCTGGAGTCCCCGGCCTGAAAAGTCAGGCTGGCCACCTGAGGATAGAGTTTCGGGTCAATCCCCAGCAGCGAAATGGGCTTGCCCTCGGCCGTAGCCGCTGCGAAGCGCATCGTGCTGACCACCTCCACCCCAGATATGGCGCGCAGGCTTTCGGCCAGGTCTTGTCTGGCGCCCACATCGCTTCCCCATATGCCAACCGAAGGTGGCATAATCAGATAATCGCTCCCCAGACTCCGTCGCAAGATGTCCAGGAAACCACCGGATAAGCTCCAAATCAAGCCACCCATGCCGACGATGATAGCCAGCCCGATCATGGTGGCGCTGGCCGTGATCGCCGCCCGGGCCGGTTGGCGCGTCAGGTTGCTTTGAGCTAGCGTCCCTGTCCCTTCACGGGCGAAGGCGAGGGCAATCAAGGCACTGAACACAGCCGCAATGGGCCTGACCAGCGCCGGTGCGACAAGCACCAATCCGATCAAGAACATCAGACCGCCCAGCGCCGTCAAGCCCATATGACCCGAAACCAACCCAAGTACAGCCAGCGCGATCAAGCCCACACCGATTACCACGCCAATGCCAGCCGTGCGTTGAGCGACTTCGGCCACGGAGGGACGCAGCGCTTCCAGAGGGGTCACGCGGCTGGCGCTGAAAGCGGGCAGCAGCCCGGCCAGTAGGGTCACACCCACTCCCAGTATCACGGTCACAAGGATCAGTACTGGCCGGACCACCGGTAAGCCCATTTCCAGGTGCACGAATTGCGTAAGTATCGGCGCCATCAGGGCCAGCAGGCTGGCGCCCATCAGATAGCCCAACACAATGCCGACTACCGTACCCACAATACCTTGCAAAAACCCTTCGGCCAGGATCAGTCCAATGATGGTACGGCGGCTGGCTCCCACAGCCCTCAGCATCCCGATGTCGTGACGGCGCTCGGCGACAATGGTGCGGAACGTGTTGAAAATGATAAAGCCACCCATAAACAGGGCCAGGAACCCAAACAGATTGAAGGCCGCCTGTCCGGTTTTGATGCTGGCAAGGATTTCTGTGCCACTCGACAGCGCGCCCAGGGTGTAATCTCTTCCCAGGGTGGCTTCAATGGCTCTCTGGATAGCCTCGCGCTGAGCCAGATCGGTGGTGTCCAGGTTGATTTCAATGGTGTTGATACGATGGGGGAGATCGAACCACTTTTGCGCCTCGTGCAACGTCACGAGCACCTCTTCGTTCCCCGGCAGCGTCCGTGCCGGGAGCAACCCCACAATTTTTGCCGCGACGTTGCCCTCAGGCGTCGGCAGGTGCAGCTCGTCGCCGAGCTGGAGTCCCAGGCTATCGGCCAGGCTGGTGGTGATGACAGCGGCGGCGGTATCGCCGGAGCGCAGGAAGCGCCCTTCTTTGATGGGATAGGGGCGCAGCATCTGTGCCTCTCTGGGCTCGATGCCTGTCAGCGTCAGAGCCGTTACCTTCCTGGCTCGACCAAAATAACCATCTGGGATATTGATGGTGCGGCTCAGGGACCCGGCGATGGCACGGATGCCGGCCACCGTTTTGACCCGACTCAGCGCCTTATCCGAGAATGCCTCGCCAGTCTTGTGCGTGATGGTCACATCCACCTGGCCCGAGGCGGCCAGAATATTGGTTTGAAAGGCCTGGAGCATGGTCGGCAGAACGATATTCATGCCGAAGATAACCAGCGTGCCAAAGGTAATGGCCAGGGTGGTGAGAAATGTCCTGAGTTTGCGCCCCCACAAATAGCGGGCGGCCAAAGTCCCTTGAAGGTTCATCTCAGCCTACTCTCCCCTTTCAAGCCATCTGTCGCATTTTGTCGGTTACCCAATCGGCGTTGTGGGCATGGCGCGGTTCAGGGCGCGCCTCGCCAACAATAGCGCCATCCTTGAGAAAGAGAATGCGGTCGGCATAGGAAGCAATGTGTGGGTCGTGGGTGACCATCACTACCGCCCGCCCCCACTGGTTGGCCACCTGGCGCAGAAGGGCGGCAATCTCATCTGAGGCGCGCGAGTCGAGGTTGCCCGTTGGCTCGTCGGCCAGGACGAGTCTGGGTTCGGCCACCAGGGCACGGGCAATGGCCACCCGTTGCTGCTGACCGCCCGAAAGCTGGTCGGGGCGGCTGTTCAGCCGGTCGCCCAAGCCGACCTTTTGCAGCCATTCCCTGGCTCTGGCTTTGGCCCTGGCCGGGCTGACGCCATCGAGCAGAATGGGCAGGGCGGCGTTCTCGGTCGCATCCAGTACCGGAATCAGGTTATAGAACTGGAAGACGAAACCGATCTTTTGCCGGCGTAACCTGGTGAGCGCCTCATCCGGCAGGTCGTTAAGCGCCTGGCCTTCGATGATCACGCGCCCTTCCGTGGGGCGATCCAGGCCACCCATCAAATGCAACAGGGTAGACTTTCCACAGCCACTGGGGCCCATCACTGCCACCAATTCGCCCGTGTCCACGCTCAGGTTGACGTGATCGAGGGCGATTACGGCAGTCTCGCCCTTGCCGTACACTTTGGTCAGGTTTTCTACTTGAACGTAGATCATACTGCTCCTGGCTCTTGGATCAGTAGTTTTGACAACCGGGCACGGGATTTCCAGACTTTGGTAGAAAACGGGTTTCTTCTAAAAGGCCCTCACCTCGGCTCTACTGCGGTGATCCCTCCGAGTTTGTTCACACTCAGCACCCACTTGCTACCGATGTCAAATTGAGAGAACTCGTCGGCATTGCTGGGATGATAAGTGTAGGATTTGCCTTCGGTGTCAAAATTCACCTCGTAT
>JBBIJG010000135.1:0-6980 GCA_037446095.1 Caldilineae bacterium | reverse complement strand
TGGAGCCGGGAGCAGCGGAGGAACTGGGGATCAGCATCGTTCCCCTTAACATCCATTTTGGTGACGAAGTTCTGCGCGATGGGATAGACATCACCGCTGCTGAGTTCTTCCGTCGGCTCGATCGCAGCTCGGAGATGCCCACCAGCTCCCCACCCCCGCGAAGCGCTTTTGAGAAGGTTTACAGAGAACTCTCTAAAACCACGGATGAGATCATCTCGATCCATGTCTCCAGCAAATTGAACCAGACCTGCGCTGTAGCCCAGGCAGCCGCGGCGCCCTTTCTGGGCCGTTGCAACGTTGTGGTAGTAGACTCCCTCACCACCTCTTTGGGTTTAGGGATCCTGGCTACTGCAGCGGCCAGGGCAGCCGCCCAGGGTATGGCTCTGGGTGATATTGTGCGCATGCTAAGAGGCATGATCCCGCACATTTATGTCGTTTTCTTCGTCGAAACCCTAGAGTACCTGGAAAGGGGAGGGTATATCGGCAGAGCTCAGGCCATACTGGGGAGCATGCTGGGCATCAAACCCCTGCTGATCATTGAGGATGGCGAAATAGTGCCCCTGGAGAAAGTACGAACCCGCTCCAAGGCGATTGACAAACTTTTCGAGTTTGTGGTAGAATTTTCCCACATCGAGCAAATGGCCATCTTACAGAAAAGCCATGTCGCCACCGAAGAGACGCTTCTCCTCATTGAGCGCCTGGAGATGGCCCTGCCGGGGATGGAGTTTCCTGTCATCACCTATGGGCCTGTCCTGGCTACTCACGTTGGCCCTAACACCGTGGGGGTCATTGTGTACGAAGGGATGTAAATAACCCCACATGGTCAAAATTGTCACCGATAGCACGGCCGACATCCCGGCGGAGTTGGCGGCCGAACTGGAAATCATTATCGTCCCGTGCAACGTCCACTTTGGCCTGGAGACCTACCGGGATGGGCTCGATTTGAGCAAGGAAGAGTTCTATGCCAGGCTGAAGACCAGCCCCACTCTGCCCACCACTTCGGCTCCAGCGGCAGGGCTCTTTGAAGCGACCTACAGAGAGCTGGCCCGCCAGACAGACCAGATCCTCTCCATCCATCTAGCCGGGGCCCTGAGCGCCATCTACAGTTCTGCTTGCCTGGGGGCAAAGGCCGTTTCGGGCGTTGAGATAGCCCTTATTGACTCCGGGCAGGTCTCTATGGGTCTGGGTTGGCTGGTCATCGCAGCGGCCCGAGCAGCTCAGGCAGGCCAGTCGCTGGCCCAGATCGTGGCCCTGGTGGAAGATATGAAGCCACGGATACGCCTTTTCGCCGCGCTGGACACGTTGGAGTACCTGAAAAAGGGAGGACGGGTCGGCAGGACCGTGGCTGCTTTGGGCAGCCTGCTCGACATCAAGCCCCTGATCGAAGTCAGAGACTCCGCTGTGCTGCCCCTGGAACGGGTACGGACGAGGCGGAAAGCCCTCCAGCGTTTGATCGAGCTGGTGGCCGAACTCGGCCCTCTGGAGGAACTGGCCGTGCTTCACTCCGACGCCCCGCAAGAAGCCCGGCGTCTGGCAGAGGAGATTTCATTCCTGTACCCTTTGGACCGCATCCTGATCGCCGAAGCGGGGGTCATCATCGGCACCCACGCCGGCCCTAATGGCCTGGGCGTGGCTTGCGTACTAACCCGATAGCTGGTGAAAAAGCAACATGACAGAACCTGATGAAGTCATGGACTCAGAGAGGATAAGGTGTTATCGGCCCTGGAGACTTTGGATAAAATCATAACCCAGGAGAAGAAGCTGGGATACCGCAACAAGGCTGTCATCGGTGGTTTGGATAAATTTGCCTTGCGGTGGGAACGGGAAACTCTGGCCCAGGCGCAAACCCCCGCCGAGAAACGCTTCGTGGCGGACATCGCTGCCCTGCTCACAAGCTATCCGGCCGTGGAGGACCGCCAGGAGCGGGCCCGAATCGTGCAAGATATCCTGGACAGGTTGGATGAGTTCCAAAGAGCCGGCCTCGGGTCAGAGCGAAGGGATACAACGAAACCATTGAAGGAGCGAGAAGCCCCCGGGCCGGGGGAACACGGGGCCCCTCTCGAGTCCGAGTCCCTCGGACTGAGCCCCAGGACGAAGCCTGAACCAGGTCGAAGGGAACATGTCGGCACCGGCCTGGATTCTCCGGTCACCGTTTTGCCTGGTATCAGCGAGGGCTATGCCAAACGCCTGGAACGCCTGGGGGTCACTACCATCCGTGACCTGCTCTACCTCTTCCCCCGCCGCTACGATGATTACCGCTCCCTGAAAACCATCAGCCAACTGCATTACGGCGAGGAAGTAACGATTATCGGCAACATCTGGGATACCCAGGCCCGTCAGACAAAGGGAGGGGGCAGCATTGTCACCAGCATCATCGCTGACGGCACCGGCACCATCCAGGCCACCTGGTTCAATCAACCTTATCTGGAGAAGCAGATGCGCCCTGGGCGGCAAATTGTCCTCAGCGGTAAGGTGGATGAGTACCTGGGCCGCCTCGTCCTCCAGTCGCCGGAGTGGGAGCCCCTGGACAAGGAATTGATCCACACCGGACGTCTGGTCCCCGTCTACCCCCTCACTAAAGGCCTCTCCGGTCGCTGGCTGCGTCGTCTGATCAAGCGGACGGTAGACTATTGGACCAAACGTCTGCCCGACCATCTGCCGGCCAGCGTGCGTCAGAGGGCTAACCTGATGGACCTGGAGACGGCCATCTGTCAGATTCACTTCCCCGACAACCAGCAGACCTTAGAGCAAGCTCGTCGCCGACTGTCCTTCGACGAATTCTTCCTGATCCAAATGGGCGTCCTCCGTCAAAGACACGTCTGGCAGGCTCAGCCGGGGCGAGCTGTGGCCGTAGATGAAAGGCTGCTGGAATCTTTTGTCCGCTCCCTACCTTTTGAATTGACCCAGGCCCAGCAACGGGTTCTGCGGGAGATTGTCAACGACCTGCGTTCGGCCAGGCCGATGAACCGCCTCCTGCAGGGAGACGTCGGTTCCGGCAAGACGGTGGTGGCCGTGGCTGCCACGCTCTTAACCGTGGCCAGCGGCTTGCAGGCTGTCATCATGGCCCCTACAGAGATCCTGGCCGAGCAACACTACAAGAGTGTCATCCAGCTTTTGGAAGGCATATCCAAGCTTCCAGTCCCCCCCATTCATGTCCGCCTCCTCGTGGGCAGTCTGAGACCGGCCGAGAAGGAGCAGATCCACAGGGAAATCGCCGCCGGTGAAGCCGACATTGTCATCGGCACCCATGCTCTGATCCAGGAAGGGGTGAGCTTCAAGGACCTGGCCCTGGCCGTGATTGACGAGCAACACCGTTTCGGCGTAACGCAACGGGCTGCCCTGCGCCAGAAGGGCTACAACCCTCACGTCCTGGTCATGAGTGCCACGCCTATCCCTCGCACCCTGGCCCTGACCATCTACGGCGATCTGGACATCTCGGTCATTGATGAACTGCCCCCCGGCCGTCGTCAGATCAAGACCAGGTGGCTGGCCCCCTATGAACGGGAGCGAGCTTATCGTTTTGTGCGCAGTCAGATTGAGCAGGGCCATCAGGCCTTTATCATCTGCCCTCTGGTAGAGGAATCGGAGAAAATCGAGGCTAAAGCTGCGGTGGAAGAATATCGGCGGCTGCAAGAGGAAATCTTCCCCGACCTGCGCCTGGGCTTGCTTCATGGGCGGATGAAAGGCGAGGAAAAAGAAGCAGTCATGGCCCAGTTCCACCGGGGCGAATTGGACATCCTGGTTTCCACCTCGGTCGTAGAAGTTGGCATTGACGTGCCCAACGCTACGGTCATGCTGGTGGAAGGGGCAGAGCGGTTCGGCCTGGCTCAGTTGCATCAATTCCGGGGGCGGGTTGGCCGCAGTGAACACCAATCCTACTGCCTGCTGCTGGCCGATTCCCCTTCCTTTGAGGGTGAGCAGCGGCTGAAGGCCATCGAGAGCAGTCAGGATGGGTTTGCTCTGGCCGAGAAGGACCTGGAACTGAGGGGGCCAGGTGAGTTCTTCGGCACCCGTCAGAGCGGCCTGCCCGATCTCAAGCTGGCCAAACTAAGCGATGTCCGGATCCTGGAGCAGGCCCGAGCCGAGGCCATGGCCCTCTTCCAGAGCGACCCGGATCTGAGCCAACCTGAACACCGCCTTCTAGCCAGGAAAATAGACGAGTTCTGGAAAGGAGAGGGAGATTTAAGTTAAACTTTTGCCCCGGCTATCCGGGCCTGCGCAGCAGCTCAGGGGATGCCTGAGGGACCAGGAGTTGAACTGCTGACCCCTCAGACGCCGAAGGCTTCCCTGGCTGCGCTGCGCAAGCCCCACGCTGACAATACCGTTAATCACTGTGACCATCGCTGTCTATCCTGGCACCTTTGATCCCGTCCACTATGGACATGTGGACATCGCCATCCGGGCGGCCCACATTTTCGACCACCTGATCGTAGCCGTATACAACCGCCCCCTCAAGAACCTCTTGTTCACCACTGAGGAGCGCCTGGCCCTGATGCGAGAAGCCCTGAAGGAACTACCCAATATTGAGGTTGACAGCTATGGCGGTTTGACGGTGGAATATGTCCGCCGCAAAGGGGCTTCAGTGATCGTGCGCGGGCTGCGGGTGACTTATGACTTTGAACTGGAATACCAGATGGCTCTCGCCAACAGGAAACTAGCTCCTGAGATCGAAACCATCTGCTTGATGACCAGTCTGGAACATGCTTTCCTGAGTTCCAGCAACGTCAAAGAAATCGTCCTGCACGGAGGGTGCGTAGATGAGATGGTGCCACCCCACGTCGCTGTCGCTCTCAGGAAAAAAGCCAAAGCGCTGGGGGATGACCTCAATAGCAAGGTACAGTTGATCTCGCTGCGAGATTAGCTTCTCATTCCAGACATGTCCGTCAAAAGGGGGTGGTTGAGATCGAAATCCAGCACCTAGTTGACCGCTTAGAGTCCCTTCTAAATGAAAGTTGGCTGATTCCTCTCACTTCTAACCGTATTATCAATGAGGAAGAGTATCTGGACATCATAGACCAGATGCGTATCACCATCCCCGAAGAAATCAAGCAGGCCAAGCGCATCCAGCAGGAAAGAGGGCGCATCATCGCCCAGGCCCAGGAGGAAGCCGAACGCATCGTGGCTTTGGCCAGGGAGCAGGCAGCCAACCTCGTGAGTGAGCACGAAATCTTGAAAACCACCGAGGCCAAAGCGGAAGCCATTCTGAAACAGGCCCAGCAGCAGGCGGAAGACATCAAGGCCGGTGCGGATGAGTACGTCATCGAAGTGTTGAGCGAACTGGAAGAGCAACTTATGGCTTTCCTGACCACCGTCCGTAATGGCCTTAAGGCTGTGCAGAAGCACAGGGGCCGCGGAGAAGACCTCGGCGATGACCAACCCCAGTAGAATGGCTGCTCTCGCCTGGTTTGCCTTTTACCGGCCGGGAGGCGCGTTGGTTGCTCTGCCGGCCACCGTCAGCTTACGCTCAATCCCCGTCTCAACGACGCCACAGTTGGGGTCCGACGCAGTCCAGCCGCCCACGGGCTTTGTCCCAAAGCTCCGACGAACGGCCCGACCCCAAGGGTTGGCAGAGGGGACCCTTCTGGGTCTGGAAGCTCAACCCGCGGGAAGCTGAGCTGGAGATGCCGGCACCGGCCAGGGCGAACGGCTCCCAGCCCGAAGTTGGCCTATATTTTAAAAATGTGATATGATATTAATGAAGAGGAGGAGAAGTCGTGTCAGAGGATGGGGTATGCGCTATCTGATTCTATCTGATATCCACGCTAATCTGGCTGCTTTCGAGGCCGTTTTGGCCGATGCCAACCATTTCGATAAGATTTGGTGTCTGGGAGACATGGTGGGCTATGGTCCCCAACCTAATGAATGTATCGAGAGGCTGCGGGAATTTCCCCACACTTGTGTAGCTGGCAATCACGACTGGGCCGCCCTCGACTACTCGTCCGATTCAGATTTCAACCCGGATGCTCAATGGGCGTGTCGGTGGACCCGGGAGAAACTGCTGCCAGAAAATTTTGAATATCTGGCTAACTTGCCTGTGACGCTTATTGAAGAAGGGTTCACCCTGGTGCACGGCAGCCCTCGTCAGCCTATCTGGGAATACATCCTTTATCCCTCCATTGCCACATCGAATTTTGCTTACTTTGACACCCAGATTTGCTTTGTCGGGCACACGCATACACCTGTGATCTTCCGCTACGAGCGTGCGAATTCTGCCTGTTTGCCCTTACCTCTGCCTCAGGGAGGCCCCTCGCCCTTGGGTGAAGAGCGCATGATTATCAATCCTGGCAGCGTAGGGCAACCTCGTGATGGCGATCCTCGGGCCAGCTACGTCATCCTTGACACCGACAAAGCCACCCTCGAATACTATCGCATCCCGTATCCGATTGAAATCACCCAGCGCAAGATGATGGAAGAGGGCTTACCCCTTCGCCTCATTGCCCGTCTGGAATACGGCTGGTAGAGGTCGAGCCAGCCCTCCCCCCTAAAGGTGCATGGGGGGAGCTTCCGCCGCCCAACTCCCTGGCGGGACCCCAGGATAGCTCAACCGCGTTGGGCGTTGGCGGGCTTGCAGTGGCTGAAACGCAGGCTGATAGGTTGTCGCGCTCCGCGCCGGGGGAGGGACGCGGGGCCCAAAATCAATTTCCCAATATCCATTCAGGAGGTAGAGGAGAAATGTCCGACACTGCGAAAAAGGCACTGACATGGCTCGTGGTTCTGGTCGTTTTCGTGGCCCTGATGTGGGTTGCCAGCCTGCTCACCGGCCCGGAAGGGACCAAGCTCCAGGGACTGGCCTGGCTGTTGTGGACGCTCATCGCCGCCGTGATCATCTACATCATCTACTTCGCCACCGCTGCCAGCGAGGCCTGGGTGGTGGGCACCCGCCAGGTGGTGTACATGGCCATCGGCGCGGCCCTCTACGGCGTGCTGACCTGGTTGGCCAACGCGGCGGCCCTGCCTTCGGTCAGCCTGGTGTCGCTGCG
>JBBIJG010000134.1:1213-6982 GCA_037446095.1 Caldilineae bacterium | reverse complement strand
GGAGAGACGCAAGGCCATGGCCGAATACTCTACCATAAAAGCGGGGTACCGGTATAGGCGGTCGGCCGGCGTGACAACACCCCCTCAGGTGCGGTTTCAACCGCCGGCCCGCGCGGCGGCCCCGGCTCATGCATGACCCAAAAGCGCAAAACATGCCCGCGCGAGTATATCGCCAGGCGAGGGCGTGCGGATTACAACTTGTACTGCTCTACGATCTCGGTCAGCTTGCGCGCCAGGGTGTTCAGGTCCTGCGCCGCCTTTTCCACCTGACGGGTGCTGGCCAGACCCTGCAGGGTCGCCTGGTTGATGCTCTGCATGGCCAGCGCGATCTGCTCTACTCCGGCTGCCTGCTGCCGCCCACCGGCTACCATCTGCATGGCCGCCTGCGCCGACTCGTTGATCACCTCTGCCAGTTGGGCGATCACCATCCGGGTCTGTGCCACCAACCGCACCCCCTGGTCCACCACCTTGGTTCCTTCTTCTGTGGCCATCACCGTGGCATTGATCCCATTCTGAATGTCCGAGAGAATGGCCCTGACCTGGGCCGTGGCCTGTTTGGATTGCTCGGCCAAGTTGCGCACCTCAGCCGCCACGACAGCAAAGCCTTTGCCATGCTCCCCGGCCCGTGCTGCTTCTACCGAGGCGTTAAGAGCCAGGATGTTCGATTGAGCAGCGATCTCGTTGACCGTGGCAATGATCTCACCGATCTGCTGGGTCTGTTCAGAGAGGGCCAGGATGTTTTCGGCGATGCCTTCGACGCGCTCTTTGATCTGGGCCATACCGGTGATAATGTCCTGCACAGCCTGTTGACCGGAGCGCGAGATCTCGACAGTGCGCTGTGAGGCATCGGCCACTTCCTGGGAGCGGGCAATGGCCTGCTCGGAGATGGTCTTGACCTCATCCACCGTGGTGGTGGTCTGAGAGATGGCCGCCGATTGCTCGTTGGCCCCTGCCGCCTGCTGCGTCACGGCTGCCAGGATCTCAGCCGCCGCCGAACTCAGCTCATGCACGGTCTGCTGGGTCGCATTGAGCAGGCGGCCGTTTTCGATGGTGACCGCTAAATGGTCGGCCATCATTTGCAACACCATCACGTCATCTTCCTTGTAAGCCGCTGGCTGGCGGCTTTGCACATCGAGGGCCCCGATGATGCGCTCGCCCACTTTGAGCGGCAGAGCCATTTCCGAGCGGGTTTCTGGCAGCAATGGATTCTCAAAGTGTACGGCATCCGCGCCCACATCCAAAGCGATGCGGGGCTTGCCGGTGCCGGTGACGTAGCCCACGATGCCCTGCTGTCCTACCTTCAGCTTGTGCCCTCTGGCCAGCATCTGCCGGCCACCCTCACTGTTGGCTGCCCGGAGCACCGCATACTCGCCTTTTTCATCCAGCAGGAAGATGCCCGCATGATAAAAGCCAAACGTCTCGCTGATCAGATGGGTCACTTGAGACAGGAGGATGTCCAGATCATGCACGGGCATGGCGGCGCGGCTTACCTTAGCCGCGGCCTTCAATTGGGCGATCAGGCGCTCCAGATCCTGGTTACGGGCTTCCAGTTGGCGGCTGTTCTCAGCCCAGGACTGCGCCTTGGTCCGGGCGCGGGTTAACGCCTCGACGAGGCCATGGGTGCCAAAGTGTAGCAGCAGCGCGGCCACGACAAAGTTCACCGCCAGCCCCCCCCATATGGAAAGGGAGGTGGTAGGTATGAGCGGCGAGGGCAAGAGACCGGTAAATTCGGCGTAGAGCATCCCCACCCCACTCACAACGCTCAACCCGGCAAAAACGATCCCGGCACGCCCACCCAGAAGTAAGCTGGCGATCAGGATGACACCCATCCCGGCGCCGAAGGCCGGGGCCCGCACTCCACCGGAGAACCAGGCGGCCAGAGTGACGATCACCCACAGCACGGACGAGAGTAAGGCCCCGCTGAGTTGAACGCGACCTCGCCGCACCAGAGACAGCGCGCCTAATCCCAGGAGGACAATGATACTCGTCGTCAGCAAGACGGGGCCTGGCTTGGGGTATACTAAAAGTAAGGTTATACCACTTATCACAGCCGCGGCCAGAATGACCAGCAAGATGGCGTGGAGCAAGCTGGCAGTGCGTGTCCTGTCTTCATCCTCAAAAACCGGTGCACTCAGAAACCGTTTGATCCGTTCCTCCGCCAGCTCGGGGGTCACTGTCAGTATCTCTTGAGACATAACACCGGACCTCCTTCAAACTATTTCCTCCTCAACGATCAGCCGTTTGTCGGCCAGCAGGGCTGGCAGGTTCAGGACCACCAGCATGCCGGCTCCATTGGCGGGGGTGCTTACACTCTGACACTCAGCCACGCCTCGCACATATTCGGGGCGAATACTGCAGAGGGTGTCGGACGCCTCCTGTATCTTGCTGGCCGGCAATGCCTCGACCGCCAGTACGTCATCCACCAACAGGGCTATCTCCATCTCTGGCGTCTCAACGACGACCAGGTGTCCTGCGTCGCCTTCTTCTGGCAGGCCGAAAAAGCGCGATAGGTCGAGCACCGACAGGATACGTCCACGCAGGTTCACCACACCGGCCACCCAGTCGGGCACACGTGGCACCCGGGTGATCTGTCCGGCGGGTCGGATGTCCAGGACGAACCCGGCATCGAGGCCATAGACTTCGCGCCCCAGCCGGACCAGCACCAGCTCAATCTGCTCGCCTTCCTCTTCCTGGACAGGCACTCTGGCCAGTTGAGCCGCCCGGCGCGCCCAGATTCGTTGCCGCACCTCCGGCGGGGCTTCATTCAGCCCGGCCAGGGCCGCGCTGACCGCAGCCAGACGCTGGCGCACGTCCTCCCAGTCAAAGTGCCGCGTATCTTCCATCATCAACTCTCCTGAGAATGCGGGACAAACTTTACACCGTCACCTCTGTCCCCACGCGGTCAGCAGCGGGTCGTTCCTGGCAGCCTGCCGGAGTAAACCAGGTGAAGCGTGGAGCTCCAGAGCGGAGGCCCTGGCCGGTGCAATGGCCAGATTCCGGCTGAAGTCTTCAGAATGTCTCTCCAACAGGCTCCTGGGCCGAAAGCTATCCAGGCGGGTACCAGTTACGAAAGTGAGGCCAGATGTAGGCTGTGGGCCTCAGCGGCCCACTGTTGCTGTTGACGGACGATGGCGTCCCGCAGGCGACCCGCGGTGATGCCCCCAGAGTCGGGGAGCAGCTCCTCAGCCGCGCGCCCTTCCAGCAAGCGTCGGGCATTTTCCAGGGACTTTTGGGCCCGCTGCCACTGGCCCGTCCGGTGATAGAGATTGGCCAGGCCGAAATGTCCCAGCACATCCGTGCGATCAATGTAAATCACCTTTTTCATCGCTTCGATGGCCTGATCGAGTCGGCCCTGGTGCTGGAGCACTAAGGCCAGGGTATAGTAGGCCCCAGGCGCCAGTTTGTCATAATGCAAAGCCTGGCGGCACCAATGTTCGGCCTCCGACCAGCAGCCCAGGTTGGCATAGGCCCGCCCCAACAGGGCACAGGCGCGTGCATAGGGCCCTGACGGTTCGACAAAACCTGTCCCGGCTTCGGCAGAGGGATCACAGCGGCCCATCAAGGCAGGAGCGAACTTGACCAGTTCCAGGAGCAGAGCCCGTGCTTCCTCCGAGCGGCCATAGTCCAGCAGCTCTTGCGCCCGCTCCAAAGGGTCACCGTTTTCAGGCGGAGGTGGACATGGTCCCCTCCCTATGAAGGCGCTGGATGGGGTATCTCCAGGAACAGGCATAGGTAAGTCCCAGGCCCTGCCTTGCCCGGCCGGAGGTGTAACCGGCCAATCCCGGTCCGAAGGAAGGGCCAGGGGCTGAGCGGTGCGCTGATATAGAACGGCATCGGGAAAATTCCGCACCTGAAAGCGGCGATAGGTGGTGAGCGAAGCTTCCGAATGCCCCACTACCAGCCACCCACCGTCTACCAGGGCCTCATGAAACCGCTCGATGACCTTATGGATGACGGGTGGGGCGAAATAGATCATCACATTGCGGCACAGGATCAGATCCATCAAGGTAGTATTGGTCTCAAAGGACGGGTAATCGTCCTCAGCCAGGTTGTGCCGGGAGAAGGTGACCATCCGCCGCACCTCTGGGATCAGCTCATAGCGGTTACCCCCCAGGGGGCGGAAATAACGGAGCTGCCACTGTTTGGCCCGCTCTTCGCGGAAGGCCCACTCACTGTAAACGGCCTTACGGGCGCGGTCGAGCGCCTCAATATTGACATCAGTGCCCAGGATGGTGATGGACCACTCGTCCACATCGGGCAAAAGTTGGCGCAACATCATGGCGATAGAGTAGGGCTCTTCGCCGCTGGCGCAACCGGCACTCCAGATGCGCATGATGCGCATCGCACGCCGGCGCTGGATGATTTGAGGCAACACGTGATAGTACAAGGCGTCGCACTGACCGGCATCACGGAAGAAATGGGACTCGCTGACGGTGAGGGCGTTGACGAGGCGGTCCATTTCCACCGCCCCATCATAAGGGTCTTGCAAAAGGCGGTAATAGCTATCCAGGTCCGTGCAGTTGGAAGCGGCAAAGGCCCGTCGCACCCCTAACTCTAACTCGGTGCGACGCTTTTCAGGAAAGTGCAGGCCGAAGCGCTCCTCCACCAGTTGGCTGAAACGCAGATAATCGCCCAACCCCAGCGCTGGGACAGCCTCGGCGGTCATGCTTCAACCTCCTCCGGCGGGTGGGGCTCCCGGGGCGCCTCTTCGCCCTCGGTGCGCAAGGCAGGGACAACGGCTCTGGGCAGGGTCTCCACAGCCTGGGTCAGGCCAACGCCTGGCGGAGCAGAAAAAAGATGGTCCAGGTCGAGCAGCAGCACAATGCCCCCTGGAGTATGGACTAATCCCTGCCAGATAGGCACCTCGCCCAATCCTCCTGGCATCATGTCGGCCAGGTGGACGATCTGGTCACCGGGCAGAGTGAGCAGGTCTATCACCTCATCCACAATCAGGCCGACCACCGTCTCGCCGACACGGGCGAGGATGATAGGGGTATGCAATTGCAGGGCAGCTTCCGGCAAGCCAAGGTAGCGGCGCAGGTTGATCACAGGGACCGACATACCCCGTACGTTAATGACCCCTTCTAGCGCCTTGCTGGCCTGCGGGATAGGGGTGATGCTTACCATCTCGATGATCTTCACGATGGGCTCGATAGGCAACGCACAGGTCTGCCGGTCTAATCGAAATGTCACCAGGTTCCGCTGTCCGGTCGGGTTTGAGGCTGCCATTCCCCCTTTCTACCTCCATGACCCCCAACAGCCTGGCTTAGGAGCGTCGCTTGCAAATCTGAATTACATTAAAATTATATCATGAATCCTCGGAGCGCGGACGTGAAGGTTGCATGGAGAAAAAAAGGACCTACCGGCCCCGATGGTGACTACACCCCTTTGAAACCGCCCACCAGTTTCTCCGGCGCCACCTGCCGCTGGATTCCAAACAAGATAAGAAGCGAAGGGATGATCAGTATGACTGACATGGCACTGCTCACCTCCCAGTAACCTTCGCCCACAGCCAGATACGTCCTCACCGGCAGGGTAATGGTGTGCGGCCCATAGGTCATCAGGGTCAAGGTGAATTCATTGTATGAGGTCGTAAAGGTGAAGATAACGGATGACAGAATGCCCGGCAATACCAGCGGCACGATGACGTGGAGGAAGCGTTGTATCACGTTGGCCCCGCATACGCTGGCCGCCTCCAGCACCCGCTCGTCCAGACCCTCGAAAGTCGAGGACAGCACCAGGATGGCGTAGGGAGCACAAATGGCCGTA
>JBBIJG010000134.1:794-1172 GCA_037446095.1 Caldilineae bacterium | reverse complement strand
CAGGTCCAGCCGGTAAAAGATGCGCGCCACCCCCAGGGCGTAGGAGATGGGCGGGATCATGCGCGGCAAAAGGATGATCGCCATCAGCAGTTCTTTGCCAGGCACATGCCGACGGCCGAAGGCCCAGCCGGTGGGGATAGCGATCAGGGTGCTCATGAGGACGGCCAGCGCGGCGATGAGCAGGGTGTTCTTCAGAATTTCGGGGATTCGCGTCACCTCCACCGCCCAGCGGAACCAATCCAGAGTGAAGGTCGGTGGCAGCCACATCTTGCCAAACCAGTCCTTGCCAATCGCCTTCAGTCCGATCATGAAAAAGGTGCTGATGATAAACAGCAGGAAGCTCATCAGAAAGGTATAGGTCAATAACCTCCGGCCATC
>JBBIJG010000134.1:0-781 GCA_037446095.1 Caldilineae bacterium | reverse complement strand
CGCAGATACCGATAAACCAGGTTCATGTGATGGGCCTCCTCAGGACTCTCATGTAGACCGACAGAAACACGATTTGCAGGACAGCCATGACCACGGCCATGGCGCTGGCCAGTGACCAACGCGGTGGGATGGGAACGTCAATCTGCGTGTAGATCTCTACCGCCAGAGGGCGGTAGTTCCCCCCGGTCACCAGAGGGATGCTGAACGCCCCAAAAGCTAGCATGAAGGTGATGACAGAGCCGGCCAGGATGCCGGGCGTGATGAGGGGGAGGACAACGTAACGCAATACCTGCCAGGGATTGGCGCCCGCTACCGAGGCGGCTTCTTCAAGACTGCGGTCCAATCCCTCCAGGGTCGTCAGAGTGGTCATACAGGTGTACGAAAAGTAGTGCCAGAGATAGAACAGGATCAGGCCGTGGATGGTGTAGTTAAACCGCACCGGTTCTTTGATAAAAGGGACGAACTGGGTCAGAAAGAGGTTGACCCAGCCGCGGCTACCCCAGAGGAGCAACAGCCCCAAGGCCCCAACCAGACCAGGCACGGTGATGGGGACCAGGATGGCCAGACGGAAGATGTGGTGCCCGGTGATCTTTTCGCGCAGGATCAGAGCCAGAGGGACACTGAGAACAATGGACAGGAAGGTGGCGACGACGGCCAGAAAAAAGGTCAGAAAGATAACCCGGTGGGTGCCGGGCTGAGTGAGAAAATTGACGTAATTTTCAAGAGTCCATCCCGTGTTCTGACCTTCAGGCCTCAGGCTTTGTATCACCGTAACCAGCAT
>JBBIJG010000133.1:5894-7001 GCA_037446095.1 Caldilineae bacterium | reverse complement strand
GACGGTGAAGGAGCGCCAGGCCTCTGCGTCCAGGGCGATGGCCGCCTCCAGGCCGTATCTGCGCTCCACCGCCTGGAACCAGAGGCCATCATGGGCCAGCCAGTTCTTGGCGGCGTCTTCCAACAGCCCGATCAGCTCATCTTTGGTCAATTGTCTCAGTGTTTTCTTTCTGTCCATTTGAATCGCACCCGGCAAAGGATGACTCGTGTGCCTCGGCGTCCCAATCTTCGCCTATGGCCCGGGCAGACTCAGCATCAAAACTTCCAGGGCCAGGCGGGGGTTGGCGTTGTGCTCCAATTGCCATACCGCCGCCTGCAAGGCGCCGATGAAATCCCGCACCTGAGTCAGGCTGTAATTGCGAGCCTGAGAACGCAATGCGGCCTGGCGGTCTAGGTTAGTGACCTCTATGGAGCTACCCCCCTTGATCAGAAGCAGGTCTCGCCACCAACTCAGCCAGAAGTCCAGAACTGCTTGCAGGTCATCCGGGCTCTGGCTGAGGCGCTGGGCGTAACGCCATCGCTCCACCCGCCCCTGTCCCATCAGCTCGATCATCTCGTCAAGGCGTCTCTCCCGCTGGCGCAGGATGGCCTCATCCTGGGAGGCTTTCACCGCCCAGCCCAGGCGTCCGCCTGAGAGGCGGGCCAAGAGCCTGGCCCGCTCCGAGTCTACCCCCCATCGTTCCTGAAGGGCCTTCTGGACCAAAAGCACAGAAGGTGGGCGCAGGTTCAGCACCTGGCAACGCGAGATAATAGTGGGCAGCAATTGCTCGCTGTCGCTGGCGGTCAACAGGAGGATGACCTGGGGCGGTGGCTCTTCCAGGGTTTTGAGCAGGCAATTGGCAGCCTCCGGGGTCGCTCGCTCCATCTGGCGAAGGATGTAGACCTTCCAGCGACCCTCGTGGGGGGAGAGGGCTACCTCACGCTGCATCTCTCGCATCTGATCAATCTTGATCGTCCCGTTGGCTGCTCCAATGACCCGCACATCGGGATGAATGCCGTGGGCAATCTTGAGGCAGGGCCGGCACTGACCGCAAGGCTTTTCCTCGCCCAGACAATGGAGAGCTTGGGCAAAATTCAGAGCCAGGGTAGTCTTGCCTATTTGCGGCTG
>JBBIJG010000133.1:0-5881 GCA_037446095.1 Caldilineae bacterium | reverse complement strand
CTGCCCTAACAGAAGGTAAGCATGGGCCGTCCGCCCGTTGGCCAGGCTGCGCTCCAGCAACTCCACTGCCCACTCATGGCCCACCACCTGCCACATCCATCGCCTCCTTCATTATCTATGCTCATTTTACCATAGTTTGCCCCCCAATCCAAATTGCCATAAACCCCTTTTCGTGCTATAATACCTGTTACGGTGCGGAGGGTAACGCCATGACCGAAGTTAAGTTGGAAACACCCATCGGCGATATGACGCTTGAGGCCCTGCAAGAGCACCTGCGCCCGATCATCCGTGAGATGCTCGTAGAAGCTGTGGTAGATGCCCGTCGTCGGGAGGAGGGCTTCATTGCCCGCTACGACAGGCCGACCGAGGTATTGATCTCGACCATGAGCGTCAAGATTGATGAGATGGGAGAGGACATCGTTGAGATCAAGCAGAGACTGAGCAGGCTGGAGGACAGGTTAGAAGAGCACCGCCAGGAAAACGAACAGGAGTTCAAAGCGGTGCGCCAGGAGATGAATGCCGGTTTCATGGCCCTGCACCAGAGGCTGGACAAGCACCACCAGGAAAACGAACAAGAGTTTAAGGCAATCCGCCAAGAAATACACCAAGAGATACGGGAACTACACAAAGCCCTGAGCAGACAATTGAAATGGATGGTCGGCACGATGATAGCCGTTGGCGGCCTCATCGTGGCCGTAGTAGCATTTTTCCGATAGCGTAGGATAAACAGAAAAGGCTGTGACGGAGAGGAGTAAGCGGGGGGAATCTGCCAGGGAGACAGGGTCGGCGACTGGAAGCCCTGCTCAGAGAAAGCCCGCCGAAGTTCGCTCCTGAGCCGATCCTTGAACGGGGCGTGGCCCTCAGTAGGGGACTCCGCAGGCCCGGCGTTAACGGGGCAGCCAATCGTCTTTAAGACCGTTGGTGGAATGAGTGGGTTGGCCTGCGCCGACCAAGCGGGGGTGGTACCGCGGGAGTGACAGCGAATCTTTGGCTCTCGTCCCTTAGGGCGGGGGCCTTTTGGTTAAAGTGCCAGAAACTCGGAGGAGTCCTTCAATGCACCTGTTCAAAACCCGTTGTGATTTCATCTTTTCAAGGCGGGGAGTCCCGCCATACCCAGATCGCATCTTAACCCGCTTTGAAAGGAGTGAACCATCATGCTAAGGCAACTGGATGAAATCCAACAACAAGCTCTGGCCGCGCTGGAAGGCGTGTCCGACCTGGCGGGATTGGACGCCTGGCGCATCCGATACCTGGGCAAGAAAAGCGCCCTAAACCAGATCTTACGGGATGTAGGCAAACTGCCCCGCGAGGAGCGGCCGGCGGTGGGCAAACGGGGCAACGAAGTCAAGCTGGCTCTGGAAGCGGCCTACGAGGCCAAAAAGCAGGCCCTGGCCCGGGGAGAGTTGGTCGCCTTGCTGGAAAAAGACCGCATTGATGTGACCCTGCCCGGCCGCCCGGTTGCACTGGGGCGGATCCATATCAGCACCAAGACCTTGCGCCAGATCTACGCCATCTTTGCCCAGATGGGCTTCCAGGTCTATACTGCCCGTGACGTGGAACTGGACCTCTACAACTTTGAATTGCTGAACATGCCACCCGGCCATCCGGCTCGGGATATGTGGGACACTTTCTACACCACCCGCGAGGGAGTGCTGCTGCGCACCCATACCTCTCCCGGTCAGATTCGGGCTATGCGAGACTATTGCCCAGCACCCATCCGGGTCATCCTGCCTGGCAAGTGCTACCGTTACGAGCAGGTCACAGCCCGCTCCGAGTTCATGTTCTACCAGGTGGAGGGACTGGCGGTGGGCAAACGCATCACCATGACCGACCTCAAAGGGGTGATGGCTGAATTCGTCCGCCAGATGTTCGGCCCGGAGCGCCAGATGCGCTTCCGTGCCAGCTATTTCCCTTTCACCGAGCCCAGCGTCGAGGTAGATGTAGACTGCATCATCTGTCAGGGTAAAGGCTGCCGCGTTTGTAAACACACCGGCTGGCTGGAGATAGCCGGTGCGGGCATGGTCCATCCCGTCGTGCTCCAAAATGGCGGCTACGACCCAACGGTCTACAGCGGTTTCGCCTTTGGCATGGGCCCTGAGCGGATCGCCATGCTCAAGTATGGCATTGATGACATCCGGTATTTTTACAGCAATGACCTGCGGTTTTTGGAGCAGTTCGGTTAGTTCGCAGGCTACCCTTCCTTAACCAGGAGAAACGAGCATGAAAGTACCTCTGAGTTGGTTGCAAGAATACGTTGACATCACCTTGCCGGTGGAAGAACTGGCCGAACGGATGACTTTGGCCGGATTGGAGGTGACCGCCATCGAACACGTTCGAGTACCCGAAGACCGGCCGGCCTGGGACCCGGAGACCATTGTCGTGGGCGAGATCCTGGAGGTGCGTCCCCATCCCAACGCCGACCGTCTGACCCTGGCGGTGGTGGATTATGGGGGCAATGAGCCCGAAACGGTGGTCACTGGTGCACCCAACATCAAGGTGGGCGATGCCGGTTTGAAGGCCCCCTTCGCCCGGCGGGGAGCCCGACTCTACGATGGCCACGCGGCTGGCTGGAAGCTCAGTACCCTCAAGCCAGGCAAAATCCGTGGCATACGGTCCGAGGCCATGATCTGTTCGGAGAAGGAACTCGGCCTGCGGGACTCTCACGAGGAAGTCCTGCTCCTGCCCTACGACGCACCGGTGGGTATGCCTCTGGCAGATTACCTGGACCTGTCCAGCATTCCCACCCACGATGTTGTCCTGGACCTGGACCTGACGCCTAACCTGGCGCGGTGTCTGTCCATCATCGGCGTGGCGCGGGAGGTGGCCGCTCTGACGGGACAGACGTTGCGGCTGGAAGAACCGCACATGTTGGCCGAGGGCCCGGCGATCGAGGGCCAGATCGAAATCGAAATCGCCGACCCCGCTCTCTGCCCCCGATACTCGGCGACCCTGATCCAAAACGTCAAAATTGGCCCCTCACCCTATTGGCTGCAACGCCGGCTGACCTTGGCCGGGATGCGGCCTATCAACAACGTTGTGGACATTACCAACTACGTCATGCTGGAATGGGGCCAACCCCTCCATGCCTTCGACTACAATCAACTGCACCCCTCGGCCTCTTCCATCCCCGCCATCATCGTCCGACGGGCGCGGCCGGGTGAAACCATCACCACTCTGGACTGCGTCAAGCGGGCCCTCACCCCCGACATGTTGCTCATTACGGACCCGGCAGGTCCTATCGGCATTGCCGGGGTGATGGGCGGCCTCGAAAGCGAGGTGACCCGCGCCACAACGGCTATCCTTCTGGAGTCCGCCAACTTTGACCCCCTCTCGAACCGCCGCACTGCCCAGGCTCTGAAACTGCCCAGCGAAGCCAGCCTGCGCTTCGGTCGAGGGATCCCGGCCAGCCTGACCATCCCGGCCGTCACGCGCGCCACAGAACTGATGCGCCAGTTGGCCGGAGGTGTCATCGCCCAGGGTATCGTGGATATTTACCCCGTCCCTCAGAAGACCGTAACCGTAGAAATCACCCCGGTTGAGGTGGAGCGGATCATGGGCGTTGCCCTCGGACCCGATGAGCTGACGCGCATCCTCCAATCTCTACAGTTTAAAGTGCAATTGGTGGGAGGCGATGAGGCTCGTCTACTTGTGACCGTGCCCGAGCATCGCCTGGACGTGGAACTCCCCGCCGACCTCATCGAGGAAATCGCCCGCGTCTACGGTTACGACAGGATCCCGACCACCCTGCTGAGTGATGAGCTGCCCCCCCAGCGTCAGAACCTGGCTCTGGAAGGGGAGGAACGGGTGCGCGATATCTTAGCCGGCTGTGGCTTGACGGAGGTCATCACCTACTCGCTGACCAACCTGGAGAGCGTGGGCAAGCTGGGCCTGGACCAGGCGGAACTGCAGGCGGCGAATTATATCCGTCTGGCCAATCCTCTCACCGGCGAGCGGGAGTACATGCGCCGCACCCTGATGAATAACCTTCTGGAAACCCTGCGCGACAACCTGCGGTTCACCGAACGAGTGGCCGTCTTCGAGATCGGCCATGTTTACCTGCCCAGGGAAGGCCAACTCCTGCCCGACGAGCCCCGACGCCTGGGGATTGCCCTGAGCGGCCCCCGGCTGGCTCGCTCGTGGCTGACAGCCTCGGCGGAACCGATGGATTTCTATGACCTTAAGGGTGTGGTCGAGGCTCTGCTGACCCACCTAGGTATAGACGCCTACGCCTTCGAACCGACGAGGCACCCCACTTTCCATCCGGGGCGGACAGCGGCATTGCGGCTGCCCGATACAAACAGCCAGCCATTAGCCATCCTGGGTGAGGTGCACCCCCTGGTGCGAGAGGCTTTTGACCTGCCAGACCGCCCTGTCTGCCTGGCCGAGTTCGACCTGGAAGCGCTGCTGACGCAGAGCCAGGCCGTGCATCCCATGAAACCTATCTCACGCTTTCCACCCGTCATCGAGGACCTGGCTATTGTCGTCGCGGAAGAAGTGCCAGCCCAAAAGGTGCAAGAGGTGATCGCTCAGGCTGGGGGCGAACTTCTGGCCCAGGTGACCCTCTTCGACGTCTGGCGAGGCGGGCAGGTCCCCGCCGGCAAGAAGAGCCTGGCTTATACCTTAATGTATCAGGGCCAGGACCATACCCTGGGTCCCGACGAGGTCAATAAAGTGCGAGAACGGATCTTGCAACAGTTGTCAAAAGAGCTGGGGGCAGAGTTACGCACCTGAAAACGAGGCCAGAACGGAAAGGAGAGCATTAAATGAACTGGGTCGATTTGTTGTTGTTTCTCATTGTCATTGGGGTGATGCTGTGGGGGATGTTCCGGGGGGCAGTACGACAGCTCTTCGACCTGCTGGGCCTTTACGTGGCGATTGTGGCCTCCCTGTGGCTTTACCAAAGCCTGGCCCTTCTCGTCGGTAGGCTGATGCCCAACCTCTCCCAGAGCGGGCGGGAAGCGATCGCCTTTCTCTTTCTGTTTATCCTTATCTCGAATGGAGTCAGTGCCATATTGCGTTCGATCTTTGTGCCGGCATCGTCGGAGGAGCGTAAGCGCAAAGCCCGAGGGCGAGAGGGCATAAAGAGCGCCATAGCTAAAGCTACCCAACGTTTCTTACTGGCGCCGTTCAATCTCCTGGGTGGGATATTATTCGCTTTCCTCACCATCTGCGTCTGGATCAGTCTGGTAACAGCCGCGCTGCGCTATGCGCTCGTCGTGCCCTGGTTGGCCTACGATGGGATTAGAGCCTTCCTGCTGGATGGACTGATGCAATCCAGGTTGATGGTCCTGTTTGACCAGGTCCTGCATATCACCTATGCCCTGGTGAGGCCCCTTGTGCCCCATATAGCAGGGGGCGAGTTGCCGGCCATCTTCTCCGGTCCCCCTCTAACCTGAATTTCGCACGCATCTGTTTACTGCAGAGCCCGCGGAGAACGCAGAGTGTCATCCCAGCGCCCTCCGCGCTCTCGGCGGTAAACACTTACCCGTGGCTTACCACGAACATTTTGTCACCAGCGGTAGGTTTTGCGGTGGACGACAAATACCTGCGCATCCTGGAATTTCCTAAGATCCTGGAGCGGTTAAGCCGGCACACGGCTTTTTCCGCTGGCCGGGACCTGGCCCTGAACCTCAAACCTTCTCCCCTTCTGGAGGAAGCCCGGCGAAGTCAAAGGGAGACCGGCGAGGCCAGAAAGCTCCTTGAAATCAAAGCGGACCTCTCCCTGGGTGAGGCACGGGATGTACGCCCTCTGGTCAAGAGCGCCAGCCTGGGAGCTACCCTCTTGCCCGCCGAGCTGCTGGACATCCGGGCCACTTTGCTCAGCGGACGGACACTGAAACGGACCATCGCCCGTCTGGCGGCTCAGTTTCCCTTGCTGGAG
>JBBIJG010000132.1:0-7005 GCA_037446095.1 Caldilineae bacterium | reverse complement strand
GCTCCCTTCCCGACCCTGGCAGCTTGCCGTATCCTCCGGCCTCTTGTTCTCGGTGACCCCTATGATTTTGATAGCTCGCTGGCTGGCGCAGCGGGGTTACCTGGAAGCCGGCGCTTTCCTCTTCGCCGTCTATCCCACCTTGAGCATTGGCGGCATCACCCTCTTTATGCCGGCCACTTTCCCCTGGGCAGCTATCACCCTGGTGGTTCTCATCATCCTGATGGGGATGGTCCTGGAACCCAGAGCCGCTTACGCCGTGGCTTTTGGCGGCGGAATCCTCTATGTCCTCTTCAATTTGCTCATCCGAGAGCGGCTGGTAACCCCTCTGGATATACCGGAGATGGTTGTGCTGATTGTCGGGGGCCTCTTTTACACCACGATCTTCTTCCTGGTGGCTTTTCTGAGTTGGCTGGCCACCAATGGGCTGAAACAGGCTCTCCAGGAATCGCACCGACGGGCAGACGAGCTTCAAGAGGCCGGCCGGCGCCAGGCCCAGATGCTGGCCGAGTTGGAGGAGCGCACCGCCGAGCAAGCCCGCCTGTTAACCCTGGTGGAAGAACTCTCGACGCCGGTGATCCCCATCTTTGAGGACACAGTGGCCCTGCCCCTGGTAGGCAGCATTGACTCTCGTCGCGCCCAGCGAATCACCGCCGAGCTCCTGGAAGGTATCAGCCAGCGTCGCGCCAAAATGGCTATCATTGACCTCACCGGTGTGCCGGCTGTTGATACGGCGGTCGTGAACTCGCTGATGCAGACCGTCCGTGCGGCGGAGTTGATGGGCTGCCAGGTGGTGCTGACCGGCATCCGACCGGAGATTGCCCAGACATTGGTCACTTTGGGGGTAGACCTGGGAGATGTCGTAACCCTGATGAATTTGCAGAGCGGTATCGAGTACGCCGCTGCCCGTCATCCGTTGCCTTTGGGCCAGGCTCAAAGTCAGGTAGCCCGTAGCTGAATCACCTTCGCCAGGGTTCAATTTGCCCATTGCCCGGGCTTTCAATTGTGGGGTCAAAGAGGACCTCAACTACATCAATGAGGAGGAATATCAATGGAGATGGAAAAAGTGGCCAAGGCCATGGAGAAGGTCGGCATCCCCGGAAGGGATGCCTACGACCTGCCGACCAGCACCAAGCGCTTCCCCGACGGAGCCTGGTATCGCATGGAGGTTTCCGGTGTGGAAAGGCCCAGGGTGTTAGAGGCGCTCATTGACGAGATGCAAAAGCGCAAAGTGCCCATCCACCGCCTCATCTCGGTGGTCATGGGCGCTACTCTTTTGGACAAGGCGGAGCTCAAGGATTTCGCCCAGATGGCCGCCGCCGTGGGGTCGGAAGTCATCCTCACCCCCGGTCCACGCTCGGCCTGGGACACAGGGCGGCAATTGGCAACACCCGAGGGCTCGCTCTCGGGCTTGCGCTACCGTGGGTCCGACCAGTTGCGCCAGGTCATAACCGACATCATGACCTGCATTGACATCGGCTTCCGCGGCTTCCTGGTCATAGACGAGGGTCTCTTGTGGCTGCTTAACGAGATGCGTAAAAGCGGTGACATTCCTTCAGATGTGATTTTCAAGGTCTCCATCTATGCCGGTCACGCCTCGGCTGCGGGAGGCAGGCTCCTGCAAATGTTGGGCGCGGGCACTTTCAACCCGGTGGCCGACCTCAGCCTGCCCCAGTTGGCCTCCATCCGCCAGGCCATTGACATCCCGCTGGACCTGCACATCATCCTCACCGAGTCCTTCGGCGGGTACATCCGCATCTACGATGGCCCGGAGATGGCCCGTGTCTGCGCGCCATGCTACTTCAAGATCGAACCCGGGCCAGCCTGCGCCGCTGGCCCAGGGGCACTTTACAAGCCCTGGGTAGACGAGGGGATGCTGGCCCAGTGGGCGCGGGTGAAAGTGAAATACGCCCAGATCATCCACGAGATCATCCAGGAGAACTTCCCTGAAGCGACCATGTCCGAGTTGGGGGCAAAGGATTTGGCTGTTCCGAAGCCCTGACCTTCGATTCGCACAAAGACTTGCCCCCAAACAGGGGAGCCCTCCTTGTGGGGGTTCCCCTTGTTGTTGCTGTGGGCGGAAGGTAGAAAATTGATTGGAGGACAGAGATGCCCGTCAAAGTGCCGTGGCTGAAAGGCGTTTTCCCCGCTCTGGTCACGCCTTTCACCCAAGACGAAGAGTTCGACGAAGAAGCTTACCGCAACCTGATCCGCCACGTCCTGCCCCATGTGGATGGCCTGGTGCCCTGCGGCACCACCGGCGAGTTTCCCTACCTCTCTGTGGAAGAACAGAAGCGCATCGTGCAAGTAGCCGTCGAGGAAGCAGGGGGTAAACCGGTCATTGCCGGTACGGGGGCGGCTGGCACCCGGCAGGCCATCGAGCTGGCACGCAATGCCCAGGAAGTCGGAGCCAGCGCCTGCCTGATTGTGACCCCCTATTTCCTCCACCCTTCGGACAAAGGTGTCTACCAGCACTTTTACGAAATCGCCCGGACCGTAGACATCCCTATCGTCATGTACAACATCCCCCAGACGGTGGACCGCTATCTGCCCCGCGCTGTCATTGAGGACCTCTCCGACATCCCCAACATCGTCGGCCTCAAGGACTCTTCAGGCAACCTGACCTACACCATGGAGGTTCTGGAGATGACCCAGGGCCGCATTGACGTCTTCATCGGCCACGATGAGGTGGTCCTGCCAGCCCTGGCCGGAGGCTGCACGGGCATGATCCTGGCCTCGGCCCAGGTCTTCCCCGAAGTGTGGCAACAGGTTTTCAAAGCTGTACAGGAAGGGGACCTGACCAGAGCCCGCCAGTTGCAACTTGGGGTGCAGAAGCTGGCCCGCATCTTCTGCCGCTACGGTGGCGGGGTGGCCGTCAAGGCCGCTCTGAACATGATGGGCATCCGGGTCGGTGGCCCCCGGCGTCCCCTCAAGCCGACGGGGGGAGCGCTGATCCACGAGACCCGGGCTGAGATCCAGATGGAGCTGGAAAAGCTGGGGAAAATCCAATCCCCAACGCCCAATTTCCAATTCCCAACCGGACCGCTAGAGAGCAGGTTCGCCGCTTTGGAACTGTCGGCGGAGCAGATAAGGGCCGCCGGGTTGCGCATGGGGACCGGTAGGGCAGGGGAAGAACCGGAGTGGGCTCAGCTCGATCTGATTGCCGGACCCAAGGATGGTTTCCTGGGCGAAGCCTATGCCTACCAGCTCACTTATCCCCTCCATCGCCGCGAAGCGCTGACCACCATCCTGGAGCCCAACCTGACGGTGCGGCCGTCTACCCTCATCCTGCCCACGCTGGAGCAGAAGAACCTGCGCCAGGCCAACATGATCTATGGCCCCACCCAGTCAGGCGTGGCTAAAGCCATCGTGGACAACCTGGAGAAGGGCGTCATCCCCGTGTCGGCTATGGACGAGGAGGTGATGATCGTCCTGGCCACGGTGGACCCCAGGGCCCTGGACCGCCACGCCCTGTACCATAATGTCTACCAGGCTATGGACGCCGCCATCCGCGAAGCCTTTCAGGAGGTCAGAAGCTCATGAGCAAAAAGTTCAAGTTGGGCTCGACGGTGATCCCGTTCACCGGCTGGGGGGTGAATCCCAGGCAGCCGGAGGCAGAGCGGGAGCGTCATTTCCAGGCTGCGCGCCGGCTGGTGGAAGAACTCAACCTGCCGGCCGTGGAATTGTCTATGGACTTTGGCCTGCTTTACCCTCAGGTGATGGACGCCGCCTTCTACCGCCGGTTGGCCGGGCTTCAGGAAGCATTGAGCTTTGCCTGCACCGTACACCTGCCCTTCCTCTGGCTGGATCAGACCAGCATGAACGACCTGATCCGCCAGGCCAGTGTCGAGTCCGTCCGCCGGGCCGTGGAACTGGCGCGGCCTTTTCAAGTGGAGACTTACGTGCTGCACCTGTGGGGCGCCACCACCGCCCAGATCACTCAAGTCATCACGGACGAGGCCCTGCAGCGGAACCTGCTGGCAGCGGTGCTGCGGGAGGCCGACCACAGCCTGGCGGAGATATGCGCCCTTGTCGAGCCCCAAACCCTATGCATTGAGAATCTGGAAGCCCTGCCTTTCGATTTGGTAGTGCCTCTGCTGGAACGCCATGGGGCCAGCATCTGTCTGGACGTGGGCCACCTGGCCTGGCAGGGCGGCGGCGAGCTTTCCTTCCTGGAAAGGTATGGGAGGTGGGTGAAGGAAATCCACCTGCACGATGCTCTGCTCCCCCGGCCCGACCGCCAGTGGCAGACTCACGACCACCTGCCCCTGGGCCAAGGCGAACTCGACTACGAAGCCCTGCTGCGCAGGCTGGACGAGATCGGCTTCGATGGCTGCGTCATCATCGAGAACAACAATGAGGCAGATTTGAAGGAGAGCCTGGACAAATTAAGGCTCTGGCTGTAGCCACTCGGCCAAGGACTCTACAGAAGTTGTCACATCAGGGAGGTCCTATGTCCAAAAAACCCAACTGGTTCAAAGGTATCTTTCCGGCTTTGGTGACCCCCTTCACCAAAGACGATGAGATTGACGAGACAGCCTACCGGGCACTGATCCGCTATGTGCTGCCCCATGTGGACGGCGTAGTACCCTGTGGCACCACCGGCGAATTCGTCTACCTTTCCACAGCCGAAAAGCAAAGGGTCATCGAGATTGCCCTGGACGAGGTGGGGGGCCGGGTGCCGGTGGTAGCGGGCACGGGTTGCCCCAGCACCCGCGACACAGTGCGGCTCACCGCCTGGGCCAAAGACGCCGGGGCCACGGCCGCCCTGGTGGTCGCACCCTATTACCTCAAACCCACTTACAACGAGGTCTACGAGCACTATGAGAAGGTGAACGAGGTGGGCCTGCCCCTCATCCTTTACAACATCCCCCAGTGCGCCGGGACGCACTTTGAATGGTGGACGGCCGAAGGCATGGCCACCGACCTGGAAAATGTGGTCGGCATCAAGGACTCTTCCGGCGATATCCCGTTTCTGGCGGCCCTGCTGGAGAAGGTCCGGGACACCATCGGCATCTTTACCGGGCACGACGAGACGGTGGCTGCGGCTCTGAGCGCCGGCGTGGATGGCGCAATCCTGGCCAGCGCCAACCTGATCCCCGACATCTGGCAGGAGATCTACCAGGCTTCCCGACGCGGCGACCTGACTACTGTCCAACGCCGCCAGAAGGAGATCCAGATTCTGGTACGCCTCATCGCCCGCAAGGGTAGCACCCAGGCCGTAAAAGAGGGCCTGCGCATGATCGGGTTACCCATAGGCGATTCGCGTCACCCTATGATGCCCGGCGACGCCTTCGAGCGCGAGGACCGAGAGGACATGCGCACCCAGTTGGAAGACCTGGGCAAGATTGGCCGCCGGCCGGTGACTTTCTCCGTCGGCGACAACGTGGTGACGAGCGAGTGCGCGGCCACGCCCACCACGCCTGCCACCATCGGCGACCTGAGGCTGTGTGTGGGGGAGGGCCTGGCCGGCCCGCCTTTCTCCGAGATCGCCCACATTGACCTGCTGTTGGGCCTCAGAGCCGGTCCGGTGGGCAAAGCCATTGAACGGGCCTTGGGTGAGCCGCGACCCGGCCGCGAGTTGAGGGTCATCAACGAACGGCCGCGTACCCTGCTGGTGCCCACGGTCACCATTCGCACCGAGAAAGCTTTTAGGCTGGTGTACGAAGATGCAGCCGCCGGTGTGAATCTGGCCATCGCGCACAGCATCCGGCAGGGCTTCTTGCCGGAGAACCTCCTGGACCAAATCTGTCTCATTGCCAACGTCTTTGTTCACCCGGCGGCCGCCATCCGTCGCCGTGTCAAGATCAACAACTATAAGGCCATGCGGGGTGCTATCCGCAAGGCCCTGGAGAGACAGCCTTCCCTGGAGGAGTTGCTCAACGAGAAAGAAGCGGCCCGGCATCCTTTCCGGTATGCGCCATAGGAGAGCCTGCGAAAGTTTTCAAGAAGAGGAAACTCAGGGGCAACGCACCTCTCAACACATGTGAGGAGTGAGCAAATGAGCGAGCAAGAGATCCCAGTTACCGATGGATTCGACTTTCCGGTGGGCAAGCCCGATGCTCAAGGGTACTACGTGGCGGCCGGCCTGGCCGAACAAGAATACTACGAGCGTTTCAAGGCCTGGCACCCCGGCGAGGATTGGAACGACCTGCGAGGCAGCGATTCGGACCTGGGAGCCCCCGTCTATGCTGTAGCCCACGGACTGGTAGTGACTACGGGCAGTTTCCCTGCCTGGGGCAACATTGTGCTCATCGAGCACCTGCTGCCCGATGGGAGCAAGGTGTGGTCTCAGTACGCCCATTTGCAGGAGTACTTCGTCGAAGAGGGCCAGATAGTGCGGCGAGGCGACCAGATCGGCACCATCGGCAAGGGGGCTGGGGATCGCTATCCGGCGCACCTGCATTTTGAAATACGGCTCAAACCTTTACCGGCCGATCAATGGGGCCTGACACGAGATCAGGTGCTGCGAGCCTATGCTGACCCCACCTATTTCATCAAGAGCCACCGTCCTGGCGGTGTAAAGGTAGAGGTCACTGTAGACGATTCCCCAGAGGTCTTCATCCGTTCCGAGTCCAAATACTGGCACGAGGCTGCCTGTGGTTACAAAGGGCATATCTACTGGACCTGGACCGTCAGCGAGGAACAGGGGGAGGACTGTTGGGCGGAGTGGCGGCCCAGGCTCCCTCAGCCTGGGTTGTATGAAGTCTTTGCCTTCGTGCCCCGCAAGTATGCCACCACCCTCAACGCCCGCTACCAGATCACGCACCGGCGGGGAGTGAGTGTGGTCTCGGTGGACCAGTCCCGCTACTACGACGCCTGGGTATCTCTGGGGGCCTACGCCTTCTCCACTGTGCAGCCCGCCTCCGTCCGTTTGAGTGACCTCACTGGCGAGCCTTACACCCGGGACGAGTCCCAGCGCAAGCAAATCGCCTTCGATGCCGTGCTGTGGATACTGAATCAATCGGCGGAGAAGTGAGTTTCTAAACCTGCCGCCAGCTACTTTGT
>JBBIJG010000131.1:2792-7037 GCA_037446095.1 Caldilineae bacterium | reverse complement strand
GTACGTACAGTTCCGGGCGCGAGTGCAGCAGTTTGACTTTTCGCCGTGTGCCCACTGCGGTGGTTGCCAACTGGCCGAATCCAACGAAGAGGACTGCTTCGGCAACCCGTTCCCGGTCTGCGGGGATTGTCTGTGGGCCAGAGGGATCATCCTGTGCCCCTGAATGACCACCGTGCGTGGCTTCCGATACCATCGGAGCAGCCTGCTGGTCACTGCCGACAGGAACATGGCATCCCCTAAAGAGGCCATACACTGCCCGAACCAGGTGAATACTGGAGAGAGCGATGAAGAAAGCGTTAGTCGTGCCTTTGAACGAGGAGGAATTGCTAGACTTGTGCCGTATCCTGCTGGATCGGGACGAGAAGGACGCCCTGCGTTTCCTGGACGAGCACCTTAAGAAACCGGCCAATGAGGCCCTGGAGGGTGGTTGAAAGGTGCTCATCCAGGTGCCCGGGGCGGGCGCCAAGGAGGTCACCGGGAGTCGCCTGTTCTGAGTGGGCGTGGCTAAAACAATTTGGAGTCGAGGCTTTAGCCGGATTTTCCCGCCTGAAGGCTCTACTCCCCAGGCCATTTTAGCCAGACCTGTTCTAACCTCGGCAAATGGAAAGGACCATGATGAAACCCGTGGAAATCTACACCAAGGAAGGCTGTCCGTATACGCGGGCTCTGAAGCGCAAGCTGGAGCACGACAGCCTGTCCTACGTCACGTACGATGTGCTGGAAGACCCAACCCGGATGCGGGAGATGCTGGCCCTCAATGGGCAGCGACGGGAGGTGCCGACTATCGTCTGGCCTGACAAGGGTGTGGAAGTTGGCTTCCATGGAACTTGAAGCGTGTGAGCACGCCGACCGGTGGTCGGTTTGTTGTATGGGTGTCATTCTGAGCGCAAAGCGCGAAGAATCCCGTTCCTAAAAACGAGAACTGTCCTGTTTTGGAGGAGGTGAAACTATGCCAGGAAGAGGACCGGAGATGTGGCGGACGGCGGGGTGTTGCGGCGGCCGAGACCCCCAGGTGACCCAGGTGGCCATTGACGACCGGGGCTTCACTGTGGGCATCATCGGGCTGAAGCAGGTCTTCGAGCAACTCTATGTCATGGGGCGCAAGCCCGAAGACGGGGTTCGCGACGAGCTGCTGGCCATGGTCAAGAGCCGCAACTACGTCCCGCCCTCCGCCGAGGAGCGATACAAAGCTGCTCTCCTGCGCGAGTACGCTGCTTTCTGCGCGTCCAAGGGGACCAGGTAGCGAGGCAGGAGAAGTGTAGGGGGGTGTCGCGCCGCGCCTTGCACAATGATTCTTGGCACTGGGGCGCGCTGCGCGAAGCTGTTCCCGCCGGCAGCGGACTGAGCCTGAAGGTGAATCATGGTAGGGATCAAAACCGTAGCCGACACGCTGACCAGCGTCCGTTTCCTGCTGGGGCTCTATCTGATCTGGCTGGGCTTGCGGGGCGGGCCTGAAGCGGTGACTGCCGCCGCCCTGACCCTGCTGGTCGCCTGGGCCACCGACGTGCTGGATGGCCCCCTGGCCCGCCATGACCCGCGCGGCATCCAGACCTGGATCGGGGACCACGATCTGGAGGCCGACATGACGGTGGCCTTGGGCGTGTGGGCCTACCTGGCCCTGGCCGGGTTCCTCTCCTTCTGGCTGGCCGCGGCCTACGTGGTGGCTGTCACGGCGGCCTTGTGGCATTTTAGCTCGATCCACCTGGCCTGGGGGGTGCAGGCTTTGCCCTACGGGGCTATGATCTGGACGGCCTGGCGGACGGTGCCCCCCTATGGGCTGCTGCTGGTGTCCTGGATCGGCTTCGTGTTGGTTGCCACCTGGCCGCGCTTCCCCCAACGCGTCCTGCCAGAGTTCCTGACCGGGATGCGCAATCTGCTGCGACATCGGAGGAGGAAAAGAGATTGACCCAACAAACGATTCCGGGAACCTTGCACCCGGTCATGGACCCTGAAATCGGAACGACTGTGATGGCTCTGGGAATGATCTGCCAGATCGTACTGTGCGATGAGGAAGAAGAGTGGAAGGAGAAACGCAGTGGACTATAGAAATGTGCCAACCATTTGCCCTTATTGTGGAGCAGGCTGTGGACTATTCTTGCAGATCCTGGATGGGGAACTGGTGGGTGTGTTGCCTAACAAGACACACCCCATCAGCCAGGGTAAGCTTTGCATCAAAGGCTGGAACGCCCACAGCTTTGTCTATCATCAGGACCGATTGAGTAAACCTCTGATCAAGCGCAACGGGCGCTTCGTCGAGACGGGCTGGGATGAGGCTCTGGACCTGGTAGCCGGCCGGCTGGGGGAGATCAAGGCCAAATATGGCAGCGATGCCCTCGGCGTCCTGGCTTCGGCCAAGTGTACCAATGAGGAGAACTATCTGATCCAGCGCTTCGCCCGGGCGGTGTTGGGCACCAACAATGTGGACCACTGTGCACGCCTCTGACATGCCCCCACGGTGACCGGTCTGGTCACAGCGTTTGGCAGCGGGGCGATGACCAACTCCATCCCGGAAATCGAGGAGGCCACCTGTATCTTCGTCATCGGCTCCAACACCACCGAGCAGCATCCCCTGGTCGCCAGCCGCATCTATCGGGCCATCGAGAAGGGGGCCAGTCTCATCGTCGCCGATCCGCGGGAGATCCAGATCAGCCTGTTCGCCCATGTCCACCTCAGACATCGGCCGGGGACGGACGTGGCCCTGCTCAATGGGATAATGCATGTGATCCTGGAAGAGGGGCTGGAGGATAAAGCCTTCATCGCCGAGCGGACAGAGGGGTTCGAAGAGCTGAAACTGGTTATCGCTACGTACACCCCGCAGCGGGTGGAGGCCATCACCGGGGTGCCGGCCGAGCAGATCATCGAAGCGGCGCAGCTCTACGGCCGGGCGGAGCGCGCCTCTCTGATCTACGCCATGGGCATCACCCAGCACACGACAGGTGTGGACAACGTCCTCTCCTGCGCCAACCTGGCCATGCTCACCGGTAACGTGGGCCGCCCCAGCACGGGGGTCAATCCCCTGCGGGGGCAGAACAACGTCCAGGGCGCCTGCGATATGGGAAGCCTGCCCGATGTCTATCCCGGCTACCAGCGGGTGGATAACCCGGAGGCACGGGCCAGGTTCGAAGAGGCCTGGGGCGTCGGCCTGCCCGATGGGCCAGGCCTCAGCGTGGTAGAGATGACGAACGCGGCCTATGAGGGGCAGATCAAGGCCATGTACGTCGTTGCCGAGAACCCCATGCTCAGCGATCCCGACGTCAACCACGTCCGCCACGCCCTTAAGGCTCTGGAGTTCCTGGTGGTGCAGGACATCTTTCTCACCGAGACCGCAGAATTCGCCGATGTCGTCCTGCCTGGCGTCAGCTTTGCCGAAAAAGACGGCACCTTCACGGCCACCGACAGAAGGGTGCAGCGGGTGCGTCAGGCCATCCCACCCGTAGGGGGAGCAAGGCAAGACTGGGAGATCGTCTGCGAGTTGGCAAAGCGAATAAAGGGGTCTGAAGGGCCTGAAGGGACCCCCTCAGCCCCCTCAGACGCCTCGGCTCCTTTCAGCAACTGGGACTATTCTTCTCCTGCCGAGATCATGGCCGAAATCGCCCGGCTGACCCCCACCTATGGAGGCATCAGCTTCGAGCGGTTGGATCAGGGCAGTCTGCTCTGGCCCTGCCGGACGGCCGAGGATCCCGGCACACCTTACCTGCACAAGGAGCGGTTCTCCCGCGGCCTGGGCAAGTTCAGTCCCGTGGAATTCAAGGAGCCGGTGGAACTGCCCGATGAGGAATATCCGCTGATCCTGACCACCGGGCGGATCATGTTCCAGTATCACACCGGCACCATGACCCGACGGTCACCGAAACTGGTGAAAGAGGTGTCTGAGGGATATGTGGAGATCAACCCCGCCGATGCCCGAAATTTGAGCATCGCTCAGGGAGAGCGGATCAGAGTCATCAGCCGACGTGGGGAGATTGAGATTGCCACCCGGATCACGCCGAGGGTTGACAGGGGCGTGGTTTTCATTCCCTTTCACTTTGCCGAGGCGGCGGCCAACGTCCTCACCATCGCCGCCCTGGATCCGGTGGCCAAGATTCCTGAGTACAAAGTCTGTGCGGTTCGGGTGGAGAGAGCGGCGACGGAGGGAAGCCGTGGCCAGGATTACCGTTGAGAAAAATGGGCGCATCGCCCTTCCGGGAGACTACCAACAACGGCATGGCCTGGAGGAAGGAACGGAGCTGGTCTTCGAGCCTATCG
>JBBIJG010000131.1:0-2770 GCA_037446095.1 Caldilineae bacterium | reverse complement strand
TTCGCCCGGCCCGACGCCCGCCGCGCCTACATCGAGGTGACGGCTCGCTGCAACCTGAACTGCGCCGTATGCGTGCGCCAGGTGTGGCGTGACGCTCCCGGTGAGATGACATGGGAAACCTTCCAGGCCGTGGTAGAGGGATTGCGCGCCTTCCCCGACCTGCGACGGGTCACCTTCGGCGGTTTCGGCGAGCCACTGGCCCATCCCCGCTTCCCGGAGATGCTGGCCCTGGCCGCAGAGCTGGAGGTGGGGATGACCCTGACCACTAACGGTCTGCTGCTGGACGAAGCGATGGCCGAGAAGCTATTGGCCGCCCACCTGGACACTGTGGTCGTCTCCCTGGATACGGTGCACGTCCAGGCCTACGAGCAGGCGCGTCTGGAGAGGGGTGTAGACCAGGTGTTAGACAACGTGCGCACGCTGCGGGAACTGGCCCGGCAGCGAGGGCGGATGCTCCCCCGTATCGGGCTGGAGTTCGTAGCCATGCGCAGCAACCTGGAGTGGCTGTCCCGGCTGCCGGAGTTGGCCCGCGATTTGGGAGCCACCTTTGTGCTGATCACCAACCTGTTGCCCCACACCCTGGAGATGGCGGAAGAGGTGCTCTACGACCGTGACGAGCCGCTGCCCACTCCCATCGGCTGGCCAGTTGCCAGCGGTGATTGGCTGCTGTGGGGTACCGCCCGATTGCCCCGCATGAAGTGGGGGGCCTGGCGGCGGTGTCGCTTCGTCGAGGATCGGGCCCTGGTCATCGGCTGGGACGGCGGGGTGAGCCCCTGCTATGCGCTGATGCATTCTTACCCCTACTACATCTACGGCCGGCGTAAGGAAGTCAGCCGCTACGTGCTGGGCAAGGTGGCGGAGCGGCCCCTGGCCGAGATCTGGACCTCGGACGAATACGTCTCCTTCCGAGCCAAGGTGCGGGAGATGCGCTTTCCGTCGTGCGTGGACTGTGGCCTGGCCTGCACCTACGCCGAGGACAACGAGGATTGCTGGGGCAACGTCCCCTCCTGTGCCGACTGCCTGTGGGCGCAGGACATGGTGAGATGTCCGTAGCCAGCTTGCATATTAACGGAGATTGATGTATAATGAAATTTATCTCACCCTATTCTGTGATCGGTAAGGTTCTATCTCCGAGCTGTGGCTGCTACGGGGAGACCTACGCGCCACAGCCGATAGGGTACAGCGGGAAACGGCTGTGCCTCCCAGTGCGGAAAGGAGATCCCCCGTCTGGTACGAGACCAGATCATGGATCTCCTTTTTAGTTGAGGCGGAGAGGAGGTGGTGTGGAGCCATGATAATCGTCGGCGTGTCGCAAATGCTTCTGGACAAAACACTTAAAGACCAGGGAGGTGTTTAAAGATGAGCAAGATCCTGCGTGTCAATATGACCGACCTGACGGCCAGGTACGAGGACGTGCCGGAGAAGTACAGGCTGATGGGTGGACGCTGGCTCACCTCGTCCATCGTGGCCGACGAGGTGGAGCCCACCTGCCACCCCCTGGGGCCCAACAACAAGGCCGTCTTGGCCCCGGGCATCGTCAGCGGCACCAATGCCCCCTCATCCGGCCGCATCTCGGTGGGTGGCAAGTCGCCTCTCACCGGCACCATTAAGGAGACCAACGCTGGCACCCCGTTCAGCCAGCACCTGGCCCGCCTGGGCATCAAGGCCGTCGTGGTCGAGGGCTTCCCCAAGGAAAAGGGCAAGTTCTGGATGCTGAAGGTGAACAAAGACGGGGCTGAACTCCTCCCGGCTGATGAGTATGCCGGTAAAGGGCTGTATGAGGCCTACCCCGCCTTGTTCGACCGCTTCGGCAAAAAGGTGGCCATCATGGGCATCGGCGTAGCCGGGGAGATGAAGATGGCCATGGCCGGCGTCTGTTTCAACGACACGGATGGTCGTCCCAGCCGCTACTCAGGCCGCGGCGGGATGGGAGCAGTGCTGGGCAGCAAGGGGCTCAAGTTCATCGTCGCCGACGATACGGGTGCGCCCGGTGTCGAAATTGCCAACAAGGAACTGTTTGATACGGGCAGCAAGAAGTTGACCGAGGCCCTGCGTACCCACGACATCACCAAGAAGGGCGGCGCTCTGAACTCCTACGGCACGGCGGTGCTGATCAACATCCTTAATGAAGCTGGCGGCCTGCCCACCCGCAACTTCTCCAGCGGCTACTTTGAGGGAGCGAGCAAGATCTCGGGCGAGGCCATCGCCGAGACCATAAAGCAGCGGGGCGGTGCCGGGACAATGGGCCACCCCTGCCATCCCGGCTGCATCATCCAGTGCTCCAACATCTGGCCCAACCCCGATGGGACAGAGCACACATCGGTTCAGGAGTACGAGTCGGTGTGGGCCTTTGGGGCCAACTGCGGCATTGACGACCTGGACGTGACCGGTGAGCTGATTCGCATCTGCAACGACGTGGGCATTGACACCATCGAGTCCGGCGGCACCATCGCCGTGGCGATGGAGGGCGGCCTGGCCAAGTTTGGCGACGGGCAGAAGGCCATCGAGCTCTTGAACGAGATCGGCCAGGGGACGCCGCTGGGCCGCATCCTGGGCCAGGGGGCCGCCTTCACCGGCCGGGCCCTGGGGGTCATCCGCGTGCCGGGGGTCAAGGGCCAGAACATGCCGGCCTACGAGCCCCGGGCGGTGAAGGGCATTGGCGTAACCTACATCACCAACCCCATGGGCGCTGACCACACCATCGGCTACACCATTGCCCCGGAGATCCTGTCCGTGGGCGGCAAGGCCGACCCGTTGACCCCGGAGGGGA
>JBBIJG010000130.1:0-7039 GCA_037446095.1 Caldilineae bacterium | reverse complement strand
ACCGGTGAACCAGTTTCTGACTTCTCCCGCCGAGCGTCTCCCCATCACTTACGTGGAACGTCCCTCCGCTTTGGCTATTGCTTGGCCATGACCCAGGATCTCCTGTGCCCGGTCCAGCCGGACCTGCCGCTCGGCCACCAACTGTCGGGCTACTTTCTCCACCATTTCGCCTGTAGCCCCGGCGGCAATGGCTACCTGGCGGGCGTGGAGCTCCATGTGGCCGCGCTGGATGCCCTCGGTGGCCAGGGCTCGCAGCGCGGCCAGGTTCTGGGCCAAACCCACGGCGGCGATCACCTCGGCCAGCTCTCGCGCTGTTTTCACCCCCAGAATTTGCAGGGCCACTTTGGCGGTAGGATGAACCCTGGTCGCCCCGCCCACGATGCCTACGGCCATCGGCACTTCCAGCGTGCCGACCAGATTGCCGCCCGCATCTCTCTCCCAAGTCGTCAGGGAGGTGTAACGACCTGAGCGGGCGGCGTAAGCGTGAGCACCCGCTTCGACAGCCCGCCAGTCATTGCCGGTGGCGATGACCACGGCATCTATGCCATTCATGATGCCCTTGTTGTGGGTAGCCGCCCGATAGGGGTCAACAGCCGCCAGGGCATGGGCCTCGATGATGCGTTCCACCACCAGCGAACCGGGATATTTGTCAAAGGCCAGGACCTCGGTCGGGAGGACACATTGGGCCCGGGCCAGGCGACGGTCAGCCAGGTTGGACAGGATACGCAACACCACCCGGCCGCCTGTGATTTCTTCCACCAGAGGGGCCAGCGCTTCGGCAGCGGTATTCAAGGTGTTGGCTCCCATAGCGTCCCGGCAGTCGTAAATCAGATGGACCACCAGCATCGGCCCGACAGGGCTTTCCGGGATGACCCGCACTTCCAGGTCACGAGCTCCACCCCCCAGGCTGACGATGAGGGGATCGGTCTGGTTGGCCAGGTTTAGAAGCTGTTGTTTGGCGGCCAGCAGATCAAAGCGGGCAGCCCAGGGAGCAGCTACGTCCATCACCTGGATCTGGGCCACCATCAACGGTTCGGTGCTGCTGGTGCTGAAGCCTCCCCCCTGGCGCACCAGTCGGGCAGCAAAACTGGCCCCGGCTACCACCGAAGGCTCCTCAATGGCCATCGGGATCAGATAGTCGCGGCCATTAATCAGGAAGTTGGCTGCGATACCCAGCGGCAAAGCATGGATACCCACCACATTTTCGATCATTTGATCGGCCTGAGCCGGGCTCAGCCCTTCTGCCAGGGCCGCTGTTCCCTCCGCTGTCAGTCCGGCCCATTGGGCTACGGTGCCGGCCCGTTCGGCCACGCTCAGTGCGTAAAAACCGGGCAGACGTGAGGACTTTTCCATAGCCATACACAAAAAAGCCTCAACCCTGTGAGGCTAGCTGGTCTTAGTATAACACAATTTGTCTGTCAAAAACTATCAAGATTCGTGAGTTTGCGTAAATGTAGGGCCAACTTCAAGTTGGCCCTACGGTCACGCCATTTTCATCCATCGTGGCGGCGGTTTACCGCCATGAATAACCCCCTTGTCGTTCCATATCGGCCAGGGTCCTGGCTACTTCTTCGATGGCTACTCTCTGCTTACGGTAGAGGTCTGACTCGCTCATGGCCAATCGGAGCGCAATGTCCCGCACGCGCCGCCCCTGGATAATCCTCATCTCTAAGATGTTGTATAAAATCCACTCCGAAGCCGTCATGCGGCGCTCTCCCTCGGGCTTGAGGGATTCGATAGCGCGGTTCAGGACGGCGCGCAAGGCTTTGGCCGGATTACCATCATGCTCCCGGAGGGCTTCTTCCACGATCTTCAGCTTGAGTAGAGGGCTCTCCGTCAGTTTAGGGCCACCCCAGTAATGGCTGAGGGCATCCTTGACCCATTGTTGGAAGTCGGGGGCATAGAGGGGGCTGCTCTCGATGGTCTCCAGTCCCGGTGAGCCGGTATAGCGGACCGTCCCTCGCCAGCGTTGGATCAGCTCGATCTCGGGGATGATGCTCCTCAGCACCGAGAAAATCCCTTGCTGGAGGCTCCGGTCCTCCAGGGCCACCTCAGCCTGGCCGATCAAGGCTTCCACGACCTTTTGCTCCTCGGCTGTCAGGTTAGGCTCAGACTCCCGGGCTTCCACACCAAGGATGCCCACCGTAGCATCTCCAGCCTTGGTACGCAGGGGGTAGAGCCAATAGCCATCCCAGGTTATAAAGCCGCCGTTCCTTAACAGGGCTCCTTCCTCCTCGGATACGGATCTGACCAGAGCGCCCAAATCGCACGAATCCACAAAAGCCCTACAGGCTCTCAAGGAACCACAGTGGGCCTCTATTTGAGGCTGTCCTCCGACCATGACGATTACGAAACCTCTCCGCACCCGGAGGAGTTCGCAAAGGGAGGTCAAGACGTTTTCCAGGAACTGTTTGAGGTCTGTAGTGGTCAACAGGCGCTTATCCAGCTCCTGAATCCAGGTGATCTCCTCCTGGTCCTGGCGATAGATGAGGCGGTCAATGAACGGTTTGATCAGGTTGATCAGGACCTGCAACAGCACGATGGTAGCCACCACGGCGAAGATGAGCACGGTATCGGGCGGCAACCCCAGGATGTGTTCTGCTTTGGGCATCACCAGCATGACGATGATGACACAGGTGCCGACGAAAGGACCGCGCAGGAGGTAGTGGATGAGGCTATGCTTGACGACCCGATCGGGGGTCAGGACGCCAAAATAAGCCACGCTGTAGGCCATGACCACGGTCATGAAAGCTACACCCAGATTGCCAATCAGGACGAGCAACAGCAGAGCCGCAGAGGGGACAAAGGTCGGTTGGCTGGTGATCAGGAGCTAGGGGAAAACACCCAGGCCCGGAGCGGCAAAGGAAATGGCCAGGTAGGTCATGCGCCGTCGAGAGGCAGAAGTCAGACAGCGCTGTCTGGCCCAGCGGATGTTGGCTGCTCCTCCGGCCACGGTGGCGAAGAAATAGATGGCAAATACCCCAAAGAGAGGGCCGGCGGTCAGTTGGGCCACCTGAGGTGAGTAATAGACACCGTCCCTGACCAGGATGTCGGTGAAAAGGGCCAGGAGCAGCAGGGCCAGCCCGGTGGCATAGCTGACGTAAACAGCCATGCGCCGCAGATGCGAGCTGGCATTGGTGGTCTGCAAGAGAGCATCGGAGAAGTGTAGATAGGCCGCCGGGACAAAAGCGATGCCGATCCACTGGAACTTGAGCCAAAAGACGGCCGCCTCCAGGGTTTCCACTTTGGAGAGCATCACATCGCCGGCGTAGACAACAATGACAAAGGCGATCAGGGCGCAGAAGGAACGAGCCACCGCGCTGCGGAAGTTGTGGCTGAAAATATAGATCAAGAGCGAAAAAGCGGTGATGAGGATCGCCGATGAGAGGATAAGATTGGCAAAATTTAGAAAGAGATCAAGGTTCGCGATGACGGTCTCCAGCATGTCAATTCACCCCAATTGGAATGCGGTGAGGTGGCTATCGGCCCCTCCTAGCGCGGCGTCCATGGCAGTGCTTGTACTTCTTGCCGCTGCCGCAGGGACAGGGTTGGCTGCCTTTTACCCGTAGGATGGGCTGGCCCTTCCGGGCCACAGGCAGCGTGCCCGTTGATGGCCTCCTCTGGAGGGATTTGGCCGGGCGGGTGGACAAAGGTATAGTGTGCTGGGAGAGGGGCCTGGTATAGCCCTTCTGTAACGCCTCAATGTTATTCCGAGCTACTTCCAGGAAAGTCCGACGCTCCTCAGCCGGGAGCTTGCTGTGCGGTGTCATCTCCAACGTCCGTTGCCACAGCCTGATGGCTTCGGCGTAGTCGCCCCGGTCTGCAGCCAGATCGGCCAGGTTGTGCCAGACATGCGGATTGGTGGGATCCAGCTCTCCAGCGCGCCGATACTCGGCTTCCGCCTGGTCAGCACGCCCCAGGAATTTAAGGACGTTTCCGTAGCCCACATACAGGTCAGCTTTGTCCGGGTGCCGGGCGATCTCCGCCTGATAGCGCTCCAGAGCTTCCAGCGGGTGCATGTAACCCCAGCGGGTGGTAAACTTCATGTACTGCACGCGCTGGTCTTCCCGCCGGCGGCCTCGCAATTTGGGCTCAATTTCCATCAGCAAGTCGGCCATCAGGGCCACGTGCCCCAAAGCACTGAGCTCATATTGATCCACCGCCCCACATTTCTGACATACCACCCGCTGGGGGATGATGATGGGACTGTATTTGGCCGGCTTCTTTTTTGATAGTGTGCTCAGGTCGCAATAGACTTTGGGAAAGAGGTAAGAGCGCTCCCGTCCACAAACCTTGCAGCGCAGCGCGAGGCGTACACCAGGCTCCTCTGGGAGGAGCGGGAGCTTGGTGTAGTCGGGCTTGGGGCGCAGGCCAAATTCAGCTTCCACATCCTCCAACCTGATCATTTGCGGATTCACCCGATTCTCCTCGTAGGCGCGTTTAATGGCCGGATAGGCGGAGGAATCGCCCAGATCCATCAGGTCACCAATGACAAAGGTCGTCACCTCTTCCTCAGCGGGACTGTCATCGGCTGAGGGACGGCCCAGGAAGGCAGCCAGATAGGTGACGATGGCTTCCCGCACCGGGGGGTGGGCCCTGGCAATGGCAGCCAACGATTCCGATGCCTTAGCCCGCCCGAACCGGTCCTGGGTGCTGTCCTCCAGGTAAGCCTGCAAGACCGGGATGGCGGCCGGGCCGATCCCGGCGTAGACCTTGGGCAGCGCCTCCCCGATCCAGTCGTCATCCCAATCCAAGCAGGCTGTCAGGGGTTGAGCAGCAGATTCAGCACCGAGTACGCCCAAGATCTGCAAGGCGTGAAGGGGTGCCCAAACTGCCGGGTCCTTTTCCTGGCGCTGATTGAGGTCCTCGTCCAGGACCATGCGGATCAGGTCCGGCACGTGGTCTTTCAATTGCTCTGCCCATTTCTGATAGCTGGTGTCATCGGTGGGCTTGCCCAGGCTCAGGAGCCCGGCCAGGGCCCCCGGGTACCTTTGTGTGGCCGGATCAGCCCCTAGTTTGCGGCGGAAGATGTTGGGCATGGGTTCACCTCAAGTAGACTTTGGCCAGGGTCTTCTCTGACGGGCCAGAGAATTCACCGCCGGGGAAGACTGATAGCTCATCTCGCTCACTGCTGAGAGAGTGAGCAAAGCCCCGCAAGCTCTGCGCGAAAAAGAGGGCGATGTCCTGGTTGGTGTAATAGCGATCGTTAAACCCGCAAAAGACGAATCCGTGCTTCTGGTAAAAGCAGATGGCCGGATAGTTCTTGGTCTGCGTCTCCAGCATCAGTTGCCGGAGGCCCTGCTGGCGCGCCCACTCCATGGCCGCCTTAAGGAGAGCACCGCCGATGCCCTGGCGACGATACCGTTTCCCAACGACCAAGTTGTTGAGCCAACCGGTGGCATGCCAGGCCTGCACTGTCATATCCAGGTAGCCCCGCACTTCCCCATCCTGGTCGGCTACCAGGAAGCACTCACCTCGCCGCCAGTTGTCCAGCAGGTAATCCTTATCCCGAGGATAATCAACTCCCATGGTACGGGGCAATCGGACCGTGCGGAAGGTGACGGTCACATGGCCTTCCTCCGCCCGTTCCTCCATCTGCCAGACATAATCGGTTTGATAAGAGTGATCCATGGTGAAACAGGCGTTGAGGTCGCTGAGCTCAGCAGGTCGGATAATCATGCTTATAAAGCTCCCGGATGCCGATGGTTAGATTGTATCACTTTCAACTCAAAAGCGCAAACTTCTGCGCCCCTGCTCGCAACGTGCAAGTGAAGAAGAAATCTGGTATAATATGGTCTGTATCTACCGATTATGGCTCAAGTCCCTTTGATTCTAGTGACCAACGACGACGGTATTGAGTCGCCGGGCCTACGGGCTGCTATAGAAGCTGTTTGCGATCTGGGCGAGATCCTGGTGGTAGCACCCCGGTACCAGCAGACAGCCGCTGGGCGAAGCTTTCCCGCCAGCGATGGCGTCATTCACCAGGAGCACATGGAGGTGAAGGGACTGACCATACCGGCCTTTTCCGTTGAGGGCTCGCCTGCCCAGGCGGTTCAGCATGGCCTGGTGGAATTGGCTCCCAGACATCCCGACCTGCTTGTTGCTGGCATCAACTACGGTGAGAACGTGGGCAGTGGGGTTACCATCTCCGGCACCGTCGGCGCAGTATTGGAGGGAGCTGCTTTTGGCGTCCCCGGCCTGGCCGTATCTCTGGAGGCTCCTCTGGAGTATCACCAGAGCCACTCCAAAGACATTGACTTTACGGCGGCGGCCTTTTTCACCCGCCTGTTCGCGCAGCGCCTCCTCTCCATAACCCTCCCCCCGGACGTGGATGCTTTGAAGATCGAAGTGCCTAGGGAGGCTACAAAAGAGACCCCCTGGCGCCTGACCAGGGTCTCCCGTCAGCCCTATTTCTACCCCGTTCCCGGCCAACGCACCAACCTCGCGGACAAGGCGCCCCTGCGTTACGAGATGAGGCTCAATCTCGAAACCTTGGAGACGGATTCCGACATTTTCGCCCTGGCCCAGGAGCGAGTGGTGGCTGTCTCGCCCCTTTCCTTTGATTTGACTTCCAGAGTGGATTTCAGCTACCTGGCCCAATTGCTACATTGGGCAGATGGCAGATAGCTGATAGCGCATTCCAGGAGGAAGACATTGCGTGTCCTTTTTGTCATCAAGCAGATTGACTATGAGCCCCAGGGCCTTTTGTATCTCTCCAGCGCCCTGAAAGCTGCCGGCCACGAGGTCCGGCTGGCTATCGGGACCCAGGAAGACCCGGTGACCGTGGCGAAATAGTTCCGACCAGGCCTCGTCGGTTACAGCGTCTGGACCGGTGGGCAGCACTTCTATTTGGACCTCAACCGGCGCATCCGGGCGGCGGTGAAAGTCTTCTCCGTCTTTGGTGGTCCCCACGCCACTTTCTTCCCAGAGATGATCGAAGAGGAGGGGGTGGATGGTGTTTGCATCGGCGAGGGGGAGGAGGCTATCGTGGACCTGGCCAACGCTCTGGAGAGCGGCTCTTTCGACCCCCATATCGAGA
>JBBIJG010000129.1:2254-7062 GCA_037446095.1 Caldilineae bacterium | reverse complement strand
ACCTGGGCCACGCTCATTTCCTGGCCGGCGATCTGGCGCGCCTCAGCGTAGAGACCGCCACACAGTCCCCACAGAGGGTGCATCTTGTGGTATCGGTGGACACCCTATTGCCGTCCCAGGAGATGGCTTCCTGAGTACAGATGACCTGGCAAGCTCTGCAGCGGATGCATCGGTTCTCCCAAAACACTAACTCCGGCTTCAGAGCCTGACCCTCGGGGTTGTGGCACCACCAGCAGCTCAAGGGGCATCCCTTGAAAAAGACGGTGGTCCGGATACCTGGCCCGTCGTGGATGGAGAACCTTCTTATGTCGAAAATGATGCCTGTGGCCGGGAAACCGCTCTCTGCCTCGGGGATCCTGACCGGTAAAACTGTTCTGGAATTGACATACATCTTAATCTACCACTCGATCACCAGCTCTTTCGGGAAGTCGCTCAAATTCTGAACCGTGCCCTCGGGATCGAGCCAGATCACGTCTTCGATGCGGACACCAAACCCTTGGTCGGGATAGTACAGTCCGGGCTCGCAGGTGAAGATGTGGCCGGGCTGAAGCACACTGGTGTTGGCGGGCGCGAGGGAGAAAAAAGGCTCCTCGTGAACCGCCAATCCGATGCCGTGACCCAGGCCATGCACAAAACCGATCTCGGTCGTGGTGTGGCTGGCGATAGTCGGATGGCCTCTGCTCTCAAAGAACTCGCAGGCCATCTGCATGTAGCCCCGCGTCTCAACTCCCACCCGGTAGGCCTGGATAAGCATCTCCACGCACTCGTACACATCCCGGTAGGCTTCCTCGACCTTGGGGGGCGCGTACCCCAGGCAGAAGGTGCGGGTCATGTCGAAGTAGTAGCCGCCGCCGGCCTGGCGGGGGGCAAAGTCAAAGATGATGGTCTGGCCCAGCCTCACCACGTCTTGAGGGTTACCCTTGTTGTGAGGGACGCCGGCGTCGCGCCCGATGGCGAAAATGACCCCCTCGGGAGCCTCCAACTCTTGTTCGGCGAGAAAACGCTGGATCTCCTGGTGCACCCGTCCGATAGTCAGTGGCGTGCCATTGGCCTGCATCAGCACTCCATCTTTCACCGGGTGCGATTTCAGAAATTCGATGGTCTGTCCCATGATGGCAGCGGTGCGCCGCCCCACCTGGCGAATGCCCTCGGCCTCCGCCGCGTCCTTGGTGGCGCGGGCTATATCAATCAGTGTCGGTTCAAAGTCGCCGTGCACCTCGATGCCTTCCAGTTGCTTGTCCAGGGCGTTGAGCAGTTTCCAGGCGCTGCCCTGATCCATCATCCCGTAGAAGCCGACCTTGCCGCTCACGCCCAGGTCGGCAAAGGCCCGGCGATACAACTCGATGAGCGCGGCCAGTCGGTCAGTCTTCTGGCGCAGGATACTTTCATAGTCGTACTGATTGGTGGTCACGACGGCCAGCCCGCTGGCTGCAGCGACCTCCCGGTCAATCGGTGGGCACAGGAGGACGGGTTCTGCGCCCCGCTTTTTGATCACGTGCCCCCGGATAACCTGGGCCCCATTAGCCATGTAGTATAGGGCCGGGTTGCCGTTCATTCTTCCCGCCACGACGAGCGCGTCCAGTCCGCGCTCTGCCATCAGGCGATCCAGGTCTTGTTTCATGAAAGTATCTCCTCAGCTATTCTCTATGAATCCCGAGTTCCTATGAGTGAGATAAAAGAACCCAGGTGAGCTTCTCTATCGGAGTGCTGAGTAATGGCAGTGGTGGTCACTCCCGTCCCCGCAGTGTCGGATCGAGGGCGTCGCGCAGGCCATCCCCTAGAAAGTTGAAGGCGAACATCAATAAGAATAACGCCAGGGCCGGGAAAAGCGCCTGATTCGGATAGTTTTGAATCACCAGAGCTCCGTCGGCAATCATGCCGCCCCAACTCGGGGTGGGCGGGTTCACGCCCAGTCCAATGAAACTGAGAAAGGCTTCGTAGGCAATGTAGCTGGGGATGTTCAGTGTTTCGGTGACGATCAACGGTCCGATGATGTTGGGGAGAATGTGCCGCAGGATGATCCTGGCTGTTGGCACGCCGAGCGCATATGCGGCAACGACGTACTCGTTTTCACGCACAGAGAGGACCTGTCCACGGACCAGGCGCGCCGCGCCCATCCAGGCGGTGAGGCCGATGCCGATAAAGATAAAGAGCAGCCCACCCATGGCAGCGTCCATCTGGCTCACGGCATAAACCAGCGAGCCAGGTTCAAACTGACTGGAGCCGAGGCGGAAAAACGACATCAGCAGAATGATGAGCAAATAAGTCGGAAAGGCGAACATGATGTCTACAAAGCGCATCAGGAGATTGTCTATCCGGCCGCCCTGGTATCCGGCTACGAGCCCCACAATCAACCCGATCACCACGCTGACCAGCGGGCCCACGATGGCCACCGTGATCGAAATGCGCGCGCCGTACAGGATGCGACTCAGCAAATCGCGGCCCAGTTTGTCGGCGCCCAGCAAGTAGCTGTTATTAACCTTGACGTAGCCGCCCTCTTCTCTGGGCTTCATGCCGGGGAAGAGCCGGGTCACCCAGATAGGTGTGGCATTGGTGCTTGTCAGGGATGCATCGTCGAACGCTTTCGGCGCAACGACGGGGGCAAGGAGAGCAACCAGGATGTTTGCAGTGACAATAACGGCGCCGATCACCGCCGCCCGGTTGCGGCTCAAGCGCCGAAAGGCGTCAGAAGTCAGGCTCCGGCTCCGCATCGGAGTAGACCGTTGTTGGTTCCGAGCTATCCCTTTGCGGTCTTGAGCTGATAAAGCTGTCATTGCGTTTTCCTCACCTAATCGTGTCGGATGCGTGGGTCAAGCCAGATGTAGGCGATATCAACGACGGTATTGGCAATGACGAGAAACATCGCGGCCAGCAACACTGTGCCCATAATGATGGGATAGTCCCGGCCGGAAACGCTGGTCACGAAAAACTTGCCCATCCCTGGAATGCCAAAGATGGTCTCGACGACGAACGTTCCGGTTAATAGGTAAGCGACCATAGGGCCGAGCACTGTCACGATGGGGATCAAGCCATTTTTCAAGGCGTGCACCACAATGACCTTGCGCTCGGGCAAGCCTTTCGCTCGGGCCGTTCGGATGTAGTCCTGGCTGAGGACCTGGAGCAGGCTGGCACGGGTCAGGCGGGCGACAAGGGCCGAGTTGGCCACGCCGAGCGCAAAGGCCGGCAGGATCATTTGTTTCGGGTCGCCCCAGCCACTGACGGGCAGCCATTTCAACTGCACGCCGAACAGATATTGCAGGACCGGGGCCAGGATAATCACGGGCACAGAAACGCCGAGAACGGCTGCGCCCATGGCAGCATAGTCTATCAGAGAGTTGCGTCGGAGTGCGGAAACGATGCCCAACGGGATACCAAACGTGACGGTCACCAGGAAGGCGGTGGCCCCCAGCTTCATGGAGACCGGTAGATTATCACGAAAAATATCATTGACCGTGCGGCCAAAGGTCCTGTATGAAGGGCCAAAGTTCATCCAGCGCAGCGTGGCCCGATCGCCAAAGGGAAGTGAAATGTTGATGAGGTACTCATGGTCCAGGTAATTGGGTTGCTCGCCGGTCGTCACGACAGGTATGGTAATGTCACGGATAAAGGTAAGATATTGGATGTGCAAGGGGGCGTCGAGTTTGTATTTGGCTTTAAGCCGCGCCTGGATTTCCGCCGGAAGTCGTTTTTCTTCGGTAAAAGGGCCACCGGGAACCGCATGCATCAAGGCAAAGGTGATGAGCGAAATGACAAATAATACCAGAAACATCCACAGGATGCGTCGAACGATGAACTTGACCACACGCCCTACCCCCTATGATCGATGGGTACTGTTGATGATGAGATAGGGGGGAGAGAGGACATCCATTGTCCTCTCTCCCACCACAGAGGCTTGGCAGATCCAGCGGGAGCAAATTGTGATCTACTGAAGCTCACAGTTCTGGTGTCTTGAGTGGGCGAACCCCTGGCCCTTATTGGGCGAGATCCCAATCCCAATAGAATTCCATGCCGTTGACTGAATAGGTTCGCTGGACTTGGGGCCGGGTCAATTGAGCTATGACACGATAGTAGAGCGTCATCGTCCCGGCGTCCTCTACATTCAAGAGCTGCTCGGCCTGGGTATACAGCTTTAAGCGGGTGGCCGGGTCGGTCTCCACACGCGCTTCATCTACCAGTTTGTCAAAGTCCGCGTTGGTCCATTTGCCATAGTTGTAGATGGAGTCGGACCGATAGACGTCGCGCAGATAGTTGTTGGCGTCGTTGTAATCCGGGCACCAGCCGGCGCGGAAGATTTGGCCGGCATCCTCCTCTTGCTTGGACCAATACACGGTGTTATCTATCTGCGCCAGTTCGACTTTGACGCCGAGCGTTTCCAGCCACATGGCCTGGAGGGCCTGGGCCACGGTGCTCAGTTCCTGGGCTGTGCCAAACTCCACCGTGATGGAAGGCAACTGATCGGCCGATGCCAGGCCCAGGTCTTTCAACCCTGCTTCGAGTTCCTGCTTGGCTTTGTCTGGATCGTACTTGATCCCCAGTTTCGCGCTCTCCTCTACGGCTGAGGGAGCCAGGGCAATGCTGGGAGGCGTGAAGAACGGGGCTGCGATCTGGCCACCGGCAAGGACATCTTTGACCAGAGTCTCACGGTCAACGGCGTAGTTGAAGGCGCGGCGGATATGGACATTATCAAACGGGGGTTTTTGGGTGTTGAACCCCCAGGCTTGAGTGCACAAGTCGGGCACAACCTTCAGTTGCGGGCCCAGTGTGGGATCTACGCGCAAGCGCTCGATTTGGTCAGGCGGGACAAGGGT
>JBBIJG010000129.1:0-2232 GCA_037446095.1 Caldilineae bacterium | reverse complement strand
TCGTATTCGCGCAGCCCGACGGACTCGTCAATAAAGCGGAAGGTGATCTCATCGAGCCTTGGCTGTCGAATGCCCTCGGAACCGGGCCAGAAGGGGTTCTTTGCAAAAGTCATGCTGCCCTCGTGGACCCAATCTTTGAGAGCAAAAGGACCGTAGGTGTTGATGTTCTCCGGTTCGGTCCAGGCATCGCCGCTCTCTTGAATGGCCCATTCGGGTACGGCGCGCGCGTTGAGAATGCTGTAGATGCCCAGGGCAAAGCCCACCTTTTCCGGAGCTGTGACCTGGAAGGTATAGTCATCCAGGGCTTTAACTCCCACGTCTTCGCGTTTGCCCTTTCCGCTGTTAAACTCGGCTCCACCGGCAATATAGGGTGCCAAAATATAGGCTGCTGGGGAAGCTATTTCAGGGTCCAGTGCGCGGAGAAAGCCGTAGGCGAAATCGTTGGCAGTCACGTAGCGCACGTTGCCATTTTCATCCTTTACCTGCTCAACCGCTTGGGTGTCAGGGTCATAGCGAACCCACGGCACTTTTTCCATGAGATGGAAGGTATACACCAGGCCATCATCAGAAACCTCCCATCGGGTGGCGATACCGGGCTCAATGGCATTTGTTTCCGCGTCCATCACGACCAGGCTGGGGAACAAGTGGGCTACCAGCGTAGCGTCCCTGGCGTCAACAGCGCGCTGCGGGTCAATGCTACGGGGGTCATTGGCGCCCCGCTGTACGGTTATGGCCTTGGGCACAGGTGGCGTGGTGGGCGCTTCTGTTGGTTGCGGCGGCGTAGTTGCTACAGGTGCTACCGAGGTTGCAGGGGGAGCAGTGGTTGGTTTCTCGGGTGCTGGAGTAGGGCCGCACGCTGCCAGTACCAAACCTATCACCAGCAAAGGCATCAGGAAGCGTATTGATTTGTTCATTGGGACTCCTTCTTTCAGTAAAGCGATTTGAATTTTAAATGTCCGATGTGAGCAAATAGCAAGAATTTTTGCCTCTTCTCCTCCTTTCTACTCTTTACAGAGCAACTGCAATCCCAGCAAACTGTCGGACGTTTGTCAGGATGTCTTGGCCAAACTTGAGTCCGGGTAGTCACTACAAGTTAGGCCTCAAACACCTCCATCACTCCGCTCTTCATGGAAAAGCTCCAGCAGCTCTGAGACCGTCAGTTGTAGATGGGTGTGTATCAGGCGGTAAGCCGCATCCGCGTCATGTCGCCGCAGAGTTTCCAGGATCTCTTTGTGCTCGACAACGGGGTCTTTAGCCCCGCGCCCCAGACTGAGGGCCATTCGCTGGTAGACGTCGGTCAGTTCCAGGTGTTGAATGGCAAGCTTACACAAACGTTGCTGTTTCGCCGCGACGCAAATACTGGCATGAAATTGGTGATGAACCTCTAGCAGGCGCAAAAAATCTTTCTTTATAAAGGCATCCTCTACCTGGTGTAACAGACTCTCTAATTGCTCAAGTTCTTCTTCGGTGATGCGCTGCGCTGCCAGATAGGCCGCATGACTCTCCAATGCGCTGCGGACAGAGTATATCTCCTCCAGTTCCGACGGTGAAAACTCGGCAACCGAAGCTCCTTTATAGGATGAGAACGTCACAAGCCCTTCAGAGGCAAGCTTGTGCAGAGCCTCGCGAATTGGGGTTCGGCTTACACCCAACTGCTTAGCCAGTTCGTCCTGCGCAAGCCGTTCACCAGGCAGCAGTTGGCGGCTCAAGATCATATGGCGAAGGTGCTCGGTCACGGCCTCTTGCGTTGTCTGGCGCGCTAGAGCCGATCCGTCAGCGGGTTTTTGGGGCATTTGAAGGCTACCTTAAAGCTTGCTATGAATTCTCTTGGAGTCCCATGCTAGCTTTGGGACAAGGAGCAATGGAGATGACAACGGGCAGCGTTGAAATTGGATACAATATCCAGTATACCATCTATTTGGCAGATTGTCAAATCTGGGCACTCGTCGGTGGAGTAGTCTGCTCCTGTGAGCCTGTAGAGGGCATCGTAGGTGTAGGTCGTGATGCGGTGGGTGATGGTCAGGGGCTGTGCCGCCGGTTGCACCGCTGGCCCAGGCTCCGGCCCCATGAGTGGGGCGGCCAACAGCATCCTGCCCCTCGCCTGGCCGGTGGCCGTGGGCTCGGCGGTGGGAGCGTCGGTCGCCGTCGGGACAGGTGTCTCCATGGCCGTCGGTTCGAGCGTGGGGGTGTCCGTCGGCGCTCCTGTTGGCGTTTCGGTGGGCGTCGGCTCCG
>JBBIJG010000128.1:0-7095 GCA_037446095.1 Caldilineae bacterium | reverse complement strand
CGAGGAAGAGATCCGCCTGATGGGTATCCCTGTGGAGGGCAAGAGCATCTTCCCCATGATCGGCGAGTTCAACCCCCAGGTGGTGCGCCAGAGTGCCATCAAGGCCGGGCTCCTGCCTCCCGCGGCGGCTGTGGAGGTCAGGCAACCCAAGTTGGAGACGCCTTTGCCTCCACGTCCGCCCATCCTTTGTCCAGGTTGTCCACATCGGGGCGTCTTCCTGATGACCAAAAAGCTGAAGATGGTAGTCAACGGTGACATTGGCTGCTACACCCTGGGCTTTCTGCCTCCCCTTTCGGCCCTGGACACCTGTGGCTGCATGGGCGCCAGCATCGGCCAGGCCCACGGGGTGAGCAAGGCCGGGATCGCCCAGAAGCACGCCGCCGTCATCGGCGATTCCACCTTCTTCCACACCGGCCTGCCGGCTCTGTTAAACGTGGCCTACAACAAGAGCGACACCATTACGATCATCCTGGACAATCGGACCACGGCCATGACCGGCCACCAGCATCACCCTGGCACTGGGATGACCTTGAAGGGAGAGCCGACCAAGGCCGTCGAGTTCGAGGATGTGGCCCGGGCCTTTGGCATCGAGCGGGTACACACCGTTGACCCCTACAACCTCAAGGAGGTGGAAAAAGCCCTGCGCGATTGCCTGGCGGCCAAGGGGCCGGCGGTGATCATCTCTCGCCGTGAGTGCGCCCTCATGCCCGAGGCCAGGAAGCTATGGATGGCCCTTCGGGTCAACGAAGACCGCTGCAACGGTTGTGGTCTCTGCTTCGAGGTGGGCTGCTCGGCCATCATCAAGAGCAACCGGTTGGATGCCAAGACCGGGCGGGCCAAGGCCTGGATAGACCCGCTGCTGTGCACCGGGTGCGAAATCTGCGCCCAGGTGTGCGCCCGCAAGGCCATCCTCTTCCGGGAGCAGATGCTGGAGGAGCAAGGAGAGGCGGTTGGCTGATGGCGAGCAGTCGCATCTTTTTGAGTTATATTGGGGCAGATTTGTTGTTGTCGTCAAACTCTTAATTCAAATTCTTTAGGAGGTAAGAAATGTGAAGACGCTGAATTTCCTGGTAGCCGGCGTGGGGGGCCAGGGTACGCTGCTGGTCAGCAACGTCCTGGCCGATGTAGGGGTCAGGGCCGGCTACGACGTGAAAAAGTCGGAAGTGCATGGCATGGCCCAACGTGGAGGGGACGTCACCACTACTGTGCGGTGGGGAGACAAGGTCTACTCCCCCCTCATCGGGCCCGGGGAGGCGGATTACCTGCTGGCCCTGGAGAAGCTGGAGGCCCTGCGCTACCTGGGGATGCTGCGCCCTGGCGGGACGGCCATCGTGGGCGACCAGAGCATTCCACCCCTCTCCGTCAGCTCCGGTAACGACATCTACCCGGACGATGAGCAAGTGCACCGCATCCTGAGCCAGGTGACCGATGACTACCATTTCATATCCAGTGTCCGCCTGGCCGAGGAACTGGGCAATGCGCGGGTGCACAACGTCGTCTTGCTGGGGGCTTTCTCCACTTTCCTGGACAACGTCCCACCCGATGTATGGCTGCAGTCCATTGAAAAGCAAGTGCCGGCGAAATTCATTGAGTTGAACAAGCGAGCTTTCCAGGTGGGGAGAGAGGCTATCAGGTAGTCGGCACCTGAAAACTTTTAATCCAAGGAGGGAAATATGGCTGCTGAAAAAGAAATATTGATCTGGAACAGAGAGTTCGAGACTATGCCCCGGCCCGAACTCGCAAAACTGCAACTGGAGCGACTCAAAAAGCAGGTGGCATATGTGACCGAGAGGGTGCCCTTCTACAAAAGGCTTTACGCCGAAGCCGGAGTATCGGCCGACGACATCAAGTCGCTGGAGGACATCGCCAAATTGCCCTTCACCCTCAAACAGAACCTGCGCGACCATTACCCCTTTGGCATGTACGCCGTACCCATGAGCGAGATCCGGCAGATCCACGCCACCAGCGGCACCACCGGCAAGATGACGGTGACCTGCTACACAGCCAACGACATGGAAGTCTGGGGGGAGGTCATGGCCCGGGTGTACACCGCTGCCGGGACGACATCTGAGGACATCGTCCACAACGCCTATGGCTACGGCCTTTTCACCGGCGGGTTGGGCTTTCACCTGGGCGCCCAAAAAGTCGGCGCGGCGGTAGTACCTGTCTCCGGCGGCCTGACCAAGCGGCAGGTCACCATCTTGCAGGACTTTGGATGCACCGTCCTCACCGCTACCCCTTCCTACTCCCTGGTGATCGCCGAGGAGGCCAAGGAGATGGGGGTTGATCCGCGTAAGGACCTCAAATTAAGGATTGGCATCCTGGGGGCCGAGCCCTGGACCCCTGAGATGCGGGAGGAGATCGAGGAGAAACTGAACATAGAGGCTTTTGACATCTACGGTCTGGCGGAAATCATTGGCCCGGGTGTGTCGGTGGAATGCCCTTATCATTGCGGTCTGCATATTGCGGAAGACCATTTTTACCCGGAGATCATTGACCCGGATACCGGGGAGCCCCTGGGCTACGAAAAAGAAGGAGAGCTGGTTTTCACCACCCTCACCAAAGAGGGCTTGCCGCTGATCCGTTTCCGAACCAGAGACAGGACCACCCTGCATGCCGAAAAATGCCAGTGTGGGCGCACCATGGTGCGCATGGAGAAGGTCAGAGGGCGAACCGACGACATGCTGGTGGTGCGTGGGGTGAACGTCTTCCCTTCTCAGATTGAGCACGTCCTATTGGGCTTTGAAGAGGTCGAACCCCAATATATGATCTACGTTGACCGCGAGAAGGACAGGTTGGACACCCTGGAAGTCCATGTGGAAGCCTCTCCTGAGCTTTTCGCTCAAGGGCCGGAACGGATGAAAGAGGTCGAGAAGAAAATTGCCGACGAAATGCAGGACGTTTTGATGGTGGGGGCCAAGATCAAAGTGGTCGAACCCAAGAGCATCGAGCGCAGCATGGGCAAAGCCCGTCGCATCATTGACAAACGCGAAGTGGGGTTCTAGTCGGAAGGAGTGTTACGCCTGCGTCTCGCGCCCTTGTAATCCGAATTTGCTGGAGTCGAGGCTTTAGCCGGTCCGCTGGCTTCCAAGTCCGCCTAAAGGCTCGACTCCAATCCTCAAAAACGCGAACGCTCTTAATTATTGTTGGAGGAGGGTAGGCTTATGGCAGTCTGGTTGAATGTGGGGGAGATCGTAAGGGTCAATGCTGCCAAGTTCCCCAACAAGATGGCGGTGAAGGGAATTGCGGTGAAGGATGGATTCAATGAACTATCCTTCGCCCAGTACAATGAGAAGTGTTGTCGGCTGGCCAATGCCTGGCTGAACATGGGCCTGAAGAAAGGGGATCGGATCGCCGTCCTGCTCTACAACGTTGTCGAGTACATGGAAATCTACGCTGCGGCGGCCAAAGCCGGCGTGGTCATCGTGCCCATCAACTTCCGGTGGGTGGGCCCCGAGATCGAGTACGTGGTCAACGATTCCGAGGCCAAAGCCTTTATCTGCAGCGAGGAGTTCCTGAAAGAGGTCGAATCCGTCAAAGGGAACTTTGAGGGAGTGGCGGCAGACCGTTTCATCTTCATTGGTCCTGCCGACAAAACACCCCAGGGTTACCTGAATTACGAGGAAATCATCGCTGCCGCATCACCGGACGAACCGGGCATCAAGGTCGAGCCCCGGGAGACATGGATTCATCTTTACACCTCAGGCACCACCGGGAAACCTAAAGGGGTCATTCGCTCCCATGAGTCTTACGTGGCCTTCTACCTCATCAACGCCGTGGACTTTGGCTTCCGACCTGACGACATCGGGTTGATTGTAATGCCCCTGTGTCACGTGAACTCGACTTTCTACTCCTTTGTATTTACCTACATCGGTGGTGGGGTTTACGTGCACCGCGCCACGCAATATGACCCTGAGGAGATCTTGCAGATCATTGATCGGGAGAAGGTTACCTTCACCTCTCTGGTGCCGACTCACTACATCCTGATGCTGAACCTGCCCGACGAGGTTAAGACCAAGTACGATCTGAGTTCCATGCGGCAGCTCTTGATCTCGTCGGCGCCGGCGCGGAAAGAGACCAAGCTGGGCATCATGAAGATGTTCCCCAATGCGGCCCTCTTCGAGGCTTATGGCTCCACCGAGGCCGGCCTGGTCACCCTGCTCAAACCTCATGAGCAGTTGACCAAATTGGGCTCCATCGGCAAGGCCTGCGCCGGCACAGACATGGTCAAGCTCCTGGATGAGAACGGCAACGAGGTCCCTGTGGGCGAAGTCGGAGAGCTCTATTCCCGGGGCCCCATGATGTTCGACGGATATTGGAAGATGCCAGAGAAGACGGCGGCTTCTTTCCGGGGTGAGTATTTCACTGCCGGCGATATGGCCCGCATGGATGAGGACGGTTACCTCTATATTGTGGACCGCAAGGACAACATGATCATCACCGGCGGCGAAAAGGTCTACCCCTCCGAGGTAGAGAGCGTGATAGCCACTCATCCCGGCGTCCTGGATGTGGCCGTCATCGGCGTTCCCGATCCGAAATGGGGCGAAGCCGTGAAGGCCGTGGTAATTCCCAAGGATCCAGACAATCCGCCCACAGAAGAAGAGATCATTGAATTCTGCAAGGGCAAGATGGCTGGCTACCGGCGGCCCAAGAGCGTGGATTTCATCAAACCGGAGGAGATGCCTCGCACGGCTACAGGCAAGATCTTGCACCGCCAGTTGCGGCTGCGTTATGAGGGAAAGCAGTAAACCGTTAGGGTGCGACGCACTGGCCAGATGCGTCGCATCTTTTGTTTCAGGAGGTGACCTATAGAGACCTGGTATGACTTAAGCGGCAAGGTGGCCATCGTCACCGGCGGAGGGAAAGGCATTGGTCGGGCCATTGCCCTGGGCCTGGCCCGGGCGGGAGCCAGAGTGGCCGTGGCCAGCCGCACCCAGGCAGAGCTGGAGGCCGTGGCCGAAGAGATCGGGCAAGGCGGTGGAGAAGCCTTGCCGGTAGTGACCGACCTCACCGTCTCCGAACAGATAGAGAACCTGGTCGAGACCACGATAGCCCGGTACGGGCGCATTGACATCCTGGTCAATAACGCTGCCCGCAGCGTCATGCGGCCTTTGCTGGAGCTACGAGAGGACGGCTGGGACAAAATCTTCAACACCAATGTCAAGGCTGTCTTCCTGCTGAGCCGCGCCGTGGCCCGTCACATGATCCGGCAGGGTGGAGGACGGATCATCAACATCACCACTGTAGGCGCCGAGAGGGGAGGCCGCAACATGGCAGCTTACCATGCCAGCAAGGCCGCCTTGAAGATGCTGACCATGTGCATGGCCGCCGAGTGGGCCCCATACAACATCAACGTCAACGCCGTGGGGCCAGGGGTGACCCGCACCGACTTTAGCAAACCCCTCTGGGGCCACCCAGACCTGGCAGAGAGCATTGTCCGCGCCATCCCCAAAGGCCGCATCGCCGAGCCGGAGGAAATCGTGGGGGCAGTTCTCTTTTTAGTTTCTGATGCTGCCACTTACATCACCGGGCAGACCATCTACGTGGATGGTGGTTTCCTGGCGGGGTAGTGGGAAAGGGTAGGCCGCAGGCACTGCCTGTGGCCTACCCCTGACCTCCGGCTACGATCCGCTGCGGTCTGCTGGCTCCTTGGACCTCGCCGCGTGGTAGCGCGCGGCGATTTGCCTTTTGGCGGGGTTTGGGGTAAGATATTAGAACAAAAGGGGAGACAGATATGGGGTCACGGACAAAAGCTCTGATTATCGGCAGTGTGGCCGGGGCCGTTCTGGGAGCGGCAGCGGCCTGGCTTTTCATACACCGCGTTAAAAAAGAAACCCGGGCTGAAGAAGCAGCGCGAACCATTGGCCTGGGTCAGGTGGTGCGACTCGGTGCCTCTATCCTTGGCGTTCTCCGCCAGATCGCTGACCTGGGCCGGCAAGAGTGATCAGTCAACAAACCAGGGTGTGCCCGTGAAATGCAAAAAGTGTGGCCGGGTGGCTGCGATCAACATGCGTCACCACAAGTTGGCTCTCTGCCAGGACTGCTACCTGGAGTGGTTCCCCCAGCAAGTCCAGCGAGCCATCCAGAAATACAGGATGTTCAACCCGCCAGACAAGATTCTGGTGGCCGTCTCCGGCGGCAAAGATAGCCTCTCCCTGTGGGATGTCCTGCTGAACCTGGGTTACCAGGCTGAAGGACTGTACATCAATCTTGGCATCGGTAACGGGGACTACTCCAGGGTCTCATTGCAGAAAGTGGAAAAGTTTGCAGCCGGGCGGCAGAGAGCCAGGTTGCAGGTGGTAGACATCAAAGAGACATACGGCCAATCCGTCCCCGAATTGGCCCGGACGAAGCAGCGGGGTCGGCGCGTTTGCTCCCTGTGCGGCCTTGTGAAGCGCCACGTCATGAACCGCATAGCTTGCGAAGGAGGCTACGCCGCTATTGCCACCGGCCACAACCTGGATGACGAGGCCGCTACCCTTATGTCAAACGCCTTGCAGTGGGAAACCGGCTACCTGGCTCGCCAGGCGCCCGTGTTGCCTTCTTCTCACCCCAAACTGGCCCGCAAGGTCAAGCCCTTCTGTCGCCTCTACGAGAGGGAGACGGCTGCCTATGCTCTGGTGCGGGGTATTGACTACATTTATGATGAATGTCCCTACGCCGTCGGAGCCCAAACTATCTTCTACAAGGGCCTCCTCAACCAGTTGGAGAACCGCTCCCCAGGAGCCAAGATGCAGTTCTATCTCCAATTCCTCAAGGCGAAAGATGAAGGCCGGTTCGTGGCTGTAGAGGAGGAAGAAACCCGGTTGGGCGAGTGCCAGAACTGCGGCCAACCGACCACTGCGCCGGGACTGTGTGCCTTCTGTCGCCTGTGGGTGTCCAATCCCGCGGCGGTTGGGACGTATAAAATGTGACGGTCACCTCACAGGCGACCGTCACTTTTTATGAGGGAACACTCGGCCTGGTAGCCACAGCCCCGGCAACGGCGGGGGTCAAAGTGGCTGGGGGTTACTTCATCAGCAACCAGATCACGCCGCATCCTGGCCAGGGTCCCCAGGAGTTCAGCCCGCAGGTGGGGAGAGTAATCTAAGCCAG
>JBBIJG010000127.1:0-7120 GCA_037446095.1 Caldilineae bacterium | reverse complement strand
ACGAGGGCAGATGCTTCCAACCCGGCCAGGCTTGGCCAGGAGAAGGTCGTCCTTTGGGTGAGCCCGTTGCCAAGGACGTACAGGGCTACGATGAAAGCGGTGAAGACAGCCAGGTGCCAACTGGTGGCCGCCTGACAGAGGAAGAAGAAGGTGAAAAGAGCCCACCTCATCCCCACCCTCGTGCGCCCCCTTCCCCCTCTTCCGGCGTCGGGGGGAGGAGGTGAGGTCAAAAACGTATCCAGATAGAGCAATGTAAGGGGCAACCACTGGATGGTCAGCAGTGACAGATGCCCTATGAGGCTCATACGATAGGGGGCGAAAGCAAAGGCCAGGCCGGCCAGAAATGCAGCCACCCTGTTCCTGGTGTGGCGAAGGGCCAGCAAGTAGAGGCCGAAACCGCTCAACATAAAACTCATCAGAAAGGCCACGTTGTAGGCCAAAACCGGTTCTCCTGACGCCAGCAGGACAGGCAACAGGGGCAAAGCCGTGCTTAGCAGGTGCTCGGAGTAGGCCAGGGTGCCTTTCAGAGGGAAGAAGATGTTAGCATCGAAGAGGTGAGCCGGGTCGGTCAACAGAGCATGTCCATCCCAGGCCAGAATCCAGGTATTCAGCAGCGGGTCGCCGATGTCGCTGGGCACAGCCGTGGTCAGGTGTCGCCAAAGAGGGGAGGTGCTGACCAGAGCCAAAAGCCCGTAGAGTGCGCAGATGAAAGCCGGCGAGCAGGGCAGGCGATAGCGAACCGTCATGGTGATTCCACCTTTACCAGGGTGTCCAGCACGATTTGGCTTTCAGGCCATGAATGGCCATCCGCATCAACCGCATTCAGCCGCTCCAAGCTATCCCATTGGTACATCCCCACGGCAAGGCGATAGTGCCCCGCCGGAGCCGTGATGGCAATGGGGATGCGATGCCTGTCTGCGACTATCTCCCCACCCAGCCACGATGAAGTAGGGTACATGCCCTCGACCGGAACGCCGTCCTGCTGACCCTGAATGTTCCCCTGATCGTCCAGGAGATGGATGAAGACAGCGTAGCTCTCCTCAACCTCTTCCCTGGCCCGCCAATACAGGGTCAGCTCCAGCGCCCCGCCCGCTCGGATCGGTTCCTCTGCCAATTCATACCCCACCAGCTCGATCTTGCCGTCCAGCAAGCTGCCATCGCGATGGGGCAGCCGCCCCACATTGATCGGTCGAGCCCTGAGGACATGAACCCTCTGCAAAGGGATGCTATCTCCGGCGGGCTGCCCTCCCTCAGATAAGACCGGCAACCGCTTCCCCGTGACTTTGTCGTAGAGGCCAACCTGGAGAAGGTATTCCACTGGCGGCAAGTCAGCCGGGATGGAGATGGTGTGTTCGTCTCGGGTGTACAGCGCCGGATCCCAGCGAGAGGTAGGGATACCACCGGGGTTGAGGTTATCGGACCCGGCCTGAGTCGTGTAAGCCGGCGGAGCATCTAGGTGGGCGAAGGCGCTGTACTGTTTTTCCAGAGGCTGCTGCGCCTGCCAGTAAAGGACCAGGTGCAGGTCTTCTCCCTGGCGCACCATGTCGCCGGCCAGATCGTAGCCCAGGAAACGCACTTGATCGCCAAGCTCGATTTGGGCGGCGTGCTGGACACCCAGTACCGTGGGGAGTGGGGAATGTTTCCTGAACCAGGAGGTATGAGGATCAATGAAAGCTTCCTTGAAGATGAATAAGGCCAGGATAACCCCACTCAATGAAAGGGCCTGGCTCCAGGGAAGGGCATCGGGCAGAGGGAAGATAGGAAACAGGGGATAAGGGGGAAGGGGTCCCCTCAACTGCGATTGAACCAGCCTGGAGATCCGGGCCTCAAGGCATAAAAGACGGGTCTCAAGTTCCGAGATCCGGGATTTGAGATAGGCGATGCGGGATTCGTGATACGCGAGGCGCGAGGGGCGAAGGGTGAAAGGTAAGGCGATCAAGGTGACCAACAGGGCGGCCAGTGACAGGCCGTTGGCCAGCCACCGAATTGGGGTGTTCTCAAAGCGCAGGTGGAGAATATGCTCGCCTGGCGGGATAGCTACCTCGATCAGAGCGTGAGGTTGACTGATCTGGACGGCGACGGATTTACCGTCCAGGTAGGCCCGCCAGCCGGGGAAGTAAAAGGTGTTGAAGCGAGCAATGAAAGCCTGGGGGCTGGTGAAGCGGTAACTTTCGCTGACCACACTGTGGCTGAGCATCTCTGCCTGAACCTCTGGGGGCAGGTGTTGACCATCCAATTTGCTGAGCGGTTGCTTTGCCCGGTAAAGGGGCAAAAGAGGTGACTCCTCCGGCTTCTCTGTCAGCCAGATCGTCAGATATTCGCTACCACTGGTGGTGCCCCAGGCCTGGGTCTCCAGTTCAAACTCGATGATGTCCGCCGGCGTGGGATCGGGATACTCGACGAAGGGCTGGCGTGGGTAGAGGTAGACGAAGGTGGTCATCGGCACCAGGACCAGCCCCAGAGCCAGGGCGATATAGGAGGCCCGGTCAGAGACCCTCGCCCGACTCAAGCGAAGGCTCATCCCGGCCAGGAGAGCGGTGAACAGCCCGGCCAGGCCCACCAGTCGCCAGGGGAACTCGGTGAAGGCCAGCAAGGGCACGTGCTCCCAAAGGGGGGTTGAGGCCGGAAGCATCATGAAGACGCACAGCAGCAAGCTCACCAGGGCAAAGAGCAGATGGGACTTCTCTTCCCGGCGCAGGCCGAAACGGGGGAAGAGAGCCAGCATAGCCACCAGCGAGAGAAAGACCTGAGCCGTGCCCAGATTGAAGGGCATGTAAGGGTTGCTAGCCGCCGTGTCCAGCGGCGGGGAGGGGGCGAGCAGTTCCCCCAGGCTCAGGAAATACTGTCGGAACTCAAAGAAACCCCTGGTCAGCAGGTCCAGTTGGACCCATCTCTTCTCGTATAGGGCCGGCAGCCAGAAAAAAGCCGTCAGCCCCAAGGCCAGAGTCAGGGCAGCCAGAGAGGGGAGGGCCTCAGAAACCAGGTTTTTCCCAAAAACCCGGTTTCTATAGGCATGGAGGATCATCCAGATGATGTACAGGGCCAGAAAAGGCGAGGCAAGCATAGCCGTGATGTTGTGGCTGAGGATCAGTGCTCCGTAGAGGCAGGCTCCGACGATGATGTATGTCGGCCTCCTGAGGGCGATGATTTTGTGGAAAGCCCAGAAGACCAGGGGTAGCAAGGCCAGGGCCAGGAACTGGGGATAATTGCCCTGGACGAAAGCCTCTTTGAAGCGATAAGGCGCATAGACATAGGCAGCGGCGGCCAGGAGGGCCGGCTTTCGCCCCATGATCTCTCTGGCAAAGACGTACATGCCCAGGCCGTAGACCAGGAAAGCGCCGACCTGGACGGCTTTGATGGCCCCCACAAAGCTGAGGCCCAAAACGTGAAGCACTTCGGCCAGGTAGTACAGCAGGGGCGCATAAAAATTGAAGATAGGATAGCCGTAGCCCAGGAACAGGTCAGGGGCCCAACGCGGGTAATAGACTCCATCCTGCCAGCATTGGTCCAATTCCACGGTGCGATACAGATGGAGTGCGCCGTCGGCTGTGTTGGGCAGGCCGGGTTGCAATAGGGGATAGAAGGCGAAAAGGGTCAGAAGGCAAGCCAGCCCCAGGCCGGGATCTATGCTCTTTACCAGGGTCTTGATCCGCTTGAGCATCGCTTGGTCCAGCACCTCTACTGTGCCCAAGTGTGCGGCTGGCCCGCTTCAGCGGGCGGCGAAGGCACTGTCTTTGCCTGGTCAAGCGAGGGTTGAGTCCCCATGTTATACCTCCAGCCTTTGTCCTGTTTCCAGTGGATAGTATACCACAAAAGGCGGATTTATGCATCAGAGAGCTTGTCCCAAATGCGTAACGGTCGCCCTGGCGTAAACCGCCGGGCTGCTTGACCAGGCCGCACTTTTGTGGTATGCTTTCTGAATACGCAAGACCCAACATGAAGGAGGAATCCCAATGTCTCAAGAGCGGGCCAAAATCACTATCCTCGACATACAAGCCAAAAAAGACAAAGGGCAGCCCATTACCATGGTGACCGCCTACGATTACCCAACGGCAGTGATGGCCGACCGCGCCGGGATTGACATCGTCCTGGTAGGAGACTCGTTGGCTATGGTGGTACTGGGCCACGAGAACACCGTCTCGGTCACAATGGAGGAAATGTTGCACCACTGCCGGGCCGTGGCCAGGGGAGCCAAACACCCACTGCTAGTCGGCGATATGCCTTTCATGTCCTATCACCTGAGCCCCGCCCAGGCTGTGGAAAACGCCGGCCGTTTCCTGAAAGAAGGCAACATGGACGTAGTCAAGCTGGAAGGCGGTCAGGAGCGCGCCCAGGTGGTGAGGGCCATTGTAGACGCCGGTATCCCGGTCATGGGCCACATCGGCCTGACGCCTCAGACCGTCTCCATGCTGGGTGGCTTCCGCACCCAGGGCCGAACGGTAGAAGCAGCGCTTAAGCTCATTGACGACGCGCTAGCCCTGGAGAAAGCCGGCTGCTTCTCGCTGCTCATAGAAGCCATCCCAGATCGGGTCGCCACGCTGATCACCCAGAAGCTGAAAATCCCCACCATCGGCATCGGCGCAGGGCCAGGCACCGATGCCCAGGTGCTGGTGCTGCACGACATGCTGGGAATGTTCGACCGCTTCACCCCCAAGTTCGCCAAAAAGTACGCCGACTTTTTCGAGATAGGGACCAAAGCACTCCGGCAATACAAACAAGACGTTGAGCAGAAAGTTTTCCCCGGGCCTGAACATGTTTTCACCATTAAAGATGATGTGTACGAGGCCCTGCTGGCTGAGTTGGAGCAGCGAGGAGAAAGGCTATGACATCGAAGAGCATCTTTACCCTGGCCGTGCACGCCGGCGAGCGGGAGCCGCGGCCCGACTTTACTCCGATGGTCACTCCCATCTACAACTCAACCACCTATATCTATGAAAGCATGGAGGATTTGGATGCCGTCCTGGGCAGCGAACGACGGGGTTATGTCTACGCCCGCTACGGCAACCCTACGGTGGCCGCTTTGGAAAAGGCCATGGCCGCGCTGGAAGGAGGCGAGGACGCCATGGCCTTCGCCTCCGGTATGGCCGCCATCCACGCTGCCCTCTTAGCGGCCGGAGTCCAAGCCAGCGCGACGGTGGTAGCCGCCCAAGACGTCTACGGGGCCACCTATGCCTTGCTTGCCAGGCTCTTTTCCACCCTGGGCGTCAGGACACGTTTCGTAGACATCACCGACCTGACGGCCGTGGAACAGGCCATCAGCGAGGAAAAGCCTAAAGCCGTGCTGTTTGAGACGGTCTCCAACCCCCTGCTCAAGGTAGCCGACACGCCGGCCGTGGTCGAGATAGCCCACAGGCATGGGGCGGAGGTCATCGTGGACAACACCTTCGCCAGCCCTTACCTCTTCCAGCCCCTGGCCCACGGCGTGGACTATGTCGTGCACAGCTCCACCAAATACCTGGGCGGCCACGGCGACGTTCTGGGTGGGGTGGTGGTGAGCTCTGCCAAACGGTGCGCGGTGCTGCGGGAGGTGACCAAGCTGGTCGGCGGCAACCTGGGCCCCAACGAAGCCTGGCTGACCCTGCGCGGCCTGAAGACCCTGCCCCTGCGCCTGGTCCAGCATTGCCGCAACGCTGCCCAGGTGGCGGCCTGGTTGCAAAACCACCCCCGAATCAGCCGGGTCCACTACCCCGGCCTCACCGATCACCCTCAACACGAGTTGGCCACTCGCCTCTTCCGACCGGGCTGTTACGGAGGGATGGTCTCTTTTGAAATCGCTGACGCCGACCAGGCCAGGGTTTTCGCCTTCCTGGAAGCCCTCCAACTTGTCCTGCCGGCCACCAGCCTGGGCGATGTCTACAGTCTGGTACTGTATCCGGCTCACTCTTCCCATCGCGCCCTGACGCCTGAGGAGCGAGCCCGGATTGGCATCGGCGAGGGCCTGGTGCGCCTCTCGGTGGGGATCGAGGACGTCGAGGACATCATCGCCGACCTGGAACAGGCTTTGGAGAGGAGCCGTTGATGCCCTGGGCCAGCCCTCAAAGACCCCCTACCTCGCAGGAGGCCTGCCGAAGCCCCCGCCGCGGGCGGGGGAGCCGTCACCACCGGGCCAGACTCTAGATGGATTGACAATAAAACCGAGGTACCAGTCTCGGCCAGGAGACCTTCGGTGATCAAAAGCTCAGACCGAGGAGAAACAGTGAACAGGTTTTGTAAAGGAGGCACTATGACAACCAAAAGGACAGCCGTATTGCTTTTGTTGATTCTTCTCAGCATCCTGGCCTGCAACTTGGAAGGCACACCGACACCTGTCCCCACTCCAAGCGGGCCCGTCCCCACTCCAGGTGGCGCACAGACCTTTCGCGTGAAAGAGGTCGTGGACGGAGATACCATCGTCCTCGAAGATGGCACCAAGGTCAGATACATTGGCCTCAACACCCCTGAGCGCGACCGGCCGTTTTACGAGGAGGCTAAAGAAGCCAACCGCAAGCTGGTGGAAGGTCGGGAGGTCAGGTTGGAACTGGATACCGTAGAGATAGACCAGTATGGCCGGACGCTGGCCTATGTCTTCGTCGGTGACACCTTTGTCAACCTGGAACTGCTTCGCCAGGGATATGCCAATGCCTTCACCGTGCCCCCCAACGTAAAGTACGAAGAACTCTTCCGCCAAGCCGAGCGAGAGGCGCGGGAAGCAGGGCGGGGCCTGTGGGCCATCACAGAGACCGGCGTCAAGATCACCCATATCCAGGCCGATGCCCCTGGCAGCGACAGCCAAAACCCCAACGGAGAATGGGTGGAGATCGTCAACCAGGGCCCTGAGGCAGTCAGCCTGGAAGGTTATACCCTTAAGGACGCGGCCAATCACATCTATACCTTCCCGGCCTTCACCCTGCAGCCAGGGGCCACGGTGCGCCTGTACAGCGGCCAGGGTCAGAATGACGCCAGCAGCCTCTACTGGGGGCTGGTGGGAGAGTCAGTGTGGAACAACGACGGGGATTCAGCTTTTCTGCGAGACAGCGAGGGCAATCTGGTGGATAGTTATACCTATTAAAAGGTGCGACGCACCTGGTGCCCATCCGAAAACCCGTAGGGCGGCTAGGCGAAGGCAGTGCCTTCGCCTAAC